>NZ_BAAAZU010000006.1:456471-470976 GCF_039537065.1 Luteimonas lutimaris
TTGTTTTCCGGCAACAGCAAAAGCTCGCGGCTGAAGCCGCTCCTACAAAAGCAGGCTGGAGATTGGCTCAGCTGTTGCCTTCGAACAACTCGCGGCCGATCAGCATGCGGCGGATTTCGTTGGTGCCGGCGCCGATCGCGTAGAGCTTGGCGTCGCGCAGGATGCGGCCGGTCGGGTATTCGTTGATGTAGCCGTTGCCGCCCAGCGCCTGGATGCCTTCCAGCGCGACCTGCACGGCGGCTTCGGAGGCGTGCAGCAGGCAGCTGGCGGCGTCGATGCGCGACTTGTGGCCGGCGTCGTAGTCGCGTGCGACCTGGTAGGCGAACGCGCGCGATGACTGCAGCGCGGTATACATGTCGGCGATCTTGCCCTGCATCAGGCCGAAGGTGCCGATTGCGCGGTCGAACTGCTTCCGCTCGCGCACGTAGGGAAGGGCGGCGTCGAGCGCGGCCTGCATCAGGCCCAGCGGGCCGCCGCTCAGCACCAGGCGTTCGGTGTTGAGGCCGGACATCAGCACGCGCACGCCCTGGTTGACCTCGCCCAGCACGTTTTCGGCCGGGATTTCGCAGTCCTCGAACACCAGCTCGCAGGTATTCGAGCCGCGCATGCCGAGCTTGTCGAGCTTCTGCGCGGTGGAAAACCCCTGCATGCCCTTCTCGACGATGAAGGCGGTCATGCACTTGCTGCCCGCGTCCTTGCCGGCGGTGCGCATGTAGACGATCAGCACGTCGGCCTCGGGGCCGTTGGTGATCCACATCTTGTTGCCGTTGGCGATCCACGTGTCGCCGCGCAGCTCGGCGCGGCAGGCCATCGAGCCGACCACGTCCGAACCCGCACCCGGTTCGCTCATCGCCAGCGCGCCCTTCCACTCGCCGCTGCACAGCTTCGGCAGGTACTTCGCGCGCTGGACGTCGTTGCCGTTGGCGTAAAGGTTGTTGACGCACAGGTTCGAGTGCGCGCCGTAGCTCAGGCCCACCGAGCCCGATGCCCGCGAGATCTCCTCCATCGCCACCAGGTGGGCGAGGTAGCCCATCTCGCTGCCGCCGAACTCGCCCGGCACGGTCATGCCCAGCAGGCCCAGTTCGCCCAGCTTGGGCCACAGGTCCTGCGGGAAGGCGTTGTCGTGGTCGATGGCTTCGGCGCGCGGCGCGATTTCGGCGTCCGCGAAGCGGCGCACGGCCTCGCGCAGCGCATCGATGTCTTCACCCAGCGGGAACGGGCGCATGTGGAGCTCCTTGTCTGTTTCCTGGTGCGCAAACGACAACGGGGCGCGCAGGCCCCGTTGTCCGTCAAGCCTTCCGGCGCAGTTTACGCGCCGCCGCGGATGCGGCCCTGGAAGCGCGGGGTGGTGCGGCCCAGCGGCAGCTTGAGCTTGCCCATCGCCGCGATGCGCTCCTCGGCCATGCGGTCGGCGGCCCGGTAGGTCGGGATGCCGTCGCGCTCGGCGATCTCGTAGATGCGCGCGAGGTTGTGGTAGATCGTGCGCATCATGCGCATCGCGCGCTCGCGGTTGTAGCCGGTGATTTCCAGCGCCACGTTCATCACGCCGCCGGCGTTGACCGCGTAGTCGGGCGCGTAGAGGATGCCGCGCTTCTCCAGCTCGTCGCCGATCTCGTTGTCGGACAGCTGGTTGTTGGCCGGGCCGCAGATGACCTTGAACTTGAACCGCGGCAGCGTCTGCTCGTTGACCGTGCCGCCCAGCGCGCACGGCGAGTACACGTCGGCGTTGACGTCGTAGATCTCGTCGGTGCCCACGGCCTCGGCGCCGTACTCGCTGACGGCCTTGTCGACCAGGGTCTTGTTGATGTCGGTGACGAAGATCTTCGCGCCGCGCTCCTTGAGCAGCTTCACGTACTCCATGCCGACGTGGCCCAGGCCCTGCACGGCGTAGCTGTACTTGCCGACTTCCTCGTCGCCGAACTTCTTGTTGAGCGTGGCCATCAGGCCCTGCAGCGCGCCGTAGGCGGTGAACGGCGACGGATCGCCGGAGCCGCCGTGCACCTGGTGCACGCCGGTGACGAACTCGGTCTCGCGATAGACCAGCTCCATGTCGTTGACGTCGATGCCGACGTCCTCGGCGGTGATGTAGCGGCCGCCCAGCGACTGCACGAACTGGCCGAACGCGCGGAACAGCGCCTCGGACTTGTCGGTGGACGGGTCGCCGATGATCACCGCCTTGCCGCCGCCGATGTCGAGGCCGGCGACCGCGTTCTTGTAGGTCATGCCGCGCGACAGGCGCAGGACGTCGTTGAGGGCTTCGGCCTCGGACTTGTACGGCCACATGCGCGTGCCGCCCAGCGCCGGGCCAAGCACGGTGTTGTGGATCGCGATGATGGCCTTCAGGCCCGCGTCCTTGTTGTGGCAGAAGACGACCTGTTCGTGGCCGAGGGTGTCCAGTTGTTCGAAGATCATCGACAAACTCCGTTGCATGGCGCGCTTCCGCTTGCGCGGGACGCCGGCAAAGTGGGGAATGGGTTGGGTGCGCTGCAGGGCAGCGACCGGACGGGCAGGAGGCGGCCCGGCGGCGCGGCATTCTACGCGTCCTGCGTCACAAAAGCCCGTTCGAGCGGGTATGGGGGTGGGGACGGCGGCCGGGCGGCAACCTGAATGGGGCGCGGCCGCAGGAGCCTGCTCCCGGCGGGTTCCTGATCCCTCCCAGCGGGCAGAAAGCCGGTCTCCAGCCCTTCTCCCGCTTCGCAGGAGAAGGGCTGTCTGGCCGTCGCTTCGCGGTTTTTCTTCAGCCGCGAACCCCCTCCAGCCGCGAATCCCGCCGACGGTCGCCTACAGCTGCGACTCGATCGGCAGCCAGCCGATCATCCTGGCCGTCGCGCGCTGCCAGGCGGTGGTCTGGGGTTCGCGGTGCAGTACCAGCGGCGGGTCGCGGCTGCGGTCGAGCCACTGCGTCTTGCCGTCCTCGCCACGGACGACCTCGTAGCTCAGCGCCGGGCCGGCCAGCCGGCGGTATTCGTCGCGCACCGCCGCGGCGATGTCGCGGTCCTCGAACAGCACGCCCATCTCGGTGTTGAGGTAGGCCGAGCGCGGGTCGAGGTTGAACGAGCCGATGAAGCCGCGCTCGTCGTCGACCACGAAGGCCTTGGTGTGCAGGCTGGCGCCGCTGCTGCCGAACAGGCCGTGGTTCTCCGCGCCGCCCTGCGCGCGCAGTTCGTACAGGTCCACGCCGCCGTCGAGCAGCGGGCCGCGGTAGTCCATGTAGCCGGCGTGCACGGCGGGCACGTCGTTGGCGGCCAGCGAGTTGGTGACCACGCCCACCTCCACGCCCTTGCGCACCAGGTCCACCAGCCGCCGCGAGAACGACTCGCCGGGCACGAAGTAGGGCGAGATCAGCAGCGCCTGGCGTTTGGCGCCCAGCACCTGCCCGAACAGCTTGCCCACCAGCCAGTCGCTGCGGTCGTCCTCCTTCCACTTCAGCGGCGGATCCGACGCCACTTCGATGGCGCTGCTCCAGTGCGGGGCGAGTTCGCCGCGGAAGTAGCCGCGCACGGTCGGCGAGGCGTCCACCCGCTGCAGGTACACGCGCGCGTGGTCGCCGGCGGCTTCGGCGCGCACGCGGGCAACGGCCTCGTCCAGTTCCTGCTGAGAGCGCTTGCTCAGCGATGCGATCGGCACCGCCGCCTCGCTGTTCCAGAACGCGTCGAAGATCGCGCTGGCCTGTTCGACCTTCGGCCCGAACAGCACCGCGTCCAGGTCGCGGAAGTTGGTGTCGGTGGATGCGTCGAAATACTCCTGGCCGATGTTGCGCCCGCCCAGCACGGCGACGCGGCCGTCGGCGATCCACGCCTTGTTGTGCATGCGGTGATTGACGCTGAAGAAGCGCTGCACCAGCTCGAACACGCGCATCGGCCCGTTGCGGTTCCGGAACGGGTTGTAGATGCGGATCTCGATGTTGGGGTGGGCGTCGAAGGCGAGCAGGTCGGTGTCGTCGCCCTGGGTGTTCATGTCGTCGAGCAGGATCCGCACGCGCACCCCGTGTTCGGCCGCCTGCCAGGCCTCGTGCGCGAGCAGCCGGCCGGTGGGGTCGTTGTGCCAGATGTAGTACTGCAGGTCGAGGCTGCGCCCGGCCTTGCGCGCCGACAGCGCGCGCGCGGCGAAGGCGTCCAGGCCGTCCGGGACGAGGATGATCCCGGTCTTGCCGCCGTGCTTTTCGACCAGCGGCGCAATCTCGCGGTCCAGCGCGGTCTGCGCGGCCTGCACCGGCAGTGCGTGCGAGGGCGTGCCCACCGCGCGCGGCGTCAGGTGGTCGGCCAGCAGCCAGCCGCTGAGCAGCATCAGCACGAGGGTGAACAGTCCCCAGGCGAAGATGCGCTGGATTCGTGACATGCAGGAGTCTCCGGGGCGCGGTGCGCGCGCAAGGGTCAGGTGCGGGATCTGGCGAGTATCCGGGCGCCCCGGCCGGGCGGCAAGCCGCTTTGCCGCCGCGGTCGCTGTTTTCGCGACCGCCACGGGGCATGCTCGGGTGGTGGCGCCGCATGCTGGCCCCGGCCGCGCGGTCGCAGCGTTTCCACTGCATGGAGGAACACCGATGGCCACGAAAACGACGACGCGCAGCGCACGCAAGGGTTCGCGCAAGCGCACGCCCCACGCCGGCCCCGGCCCCTGGGCCGACAGTCCGCGCCTGCTCGATGCGCGCCCGGACACCGCCGACTTCCGCGACCGCATGTTCGAACCGACCCTGGTCGACGTGCCCACGCACGTGCCGCTGGAGCGCTACCTCGAACTCGGCGTGCCCGTCCTCGACCAGGGCGACGAAGGCGCCTGCACCGCCTTCGGCCTGGCCACCGTGGCCCACACCCTGCTGCGCACGCGCGGCTCCGGCGCCGACGACACGCGGGTCAGCACGCGCATGTTCTACGAGATGGCGCGCCGCTACGACGAATGGGAGGGCGAAAGCTATTCCGGCTCCAGCTGCCGCGGCGCGATGAAGGGCTGGCACCGCCACGGCGTGTGCTCCGCGCAGGCCTGGCCCGACGCGCAGGGCGAAGCCGCCGACTGCTACACCGACGCCCGCGCCCGCGACGCACTGCGCAACCCGCTCGGCGCCTACTACCGCGTCAACCACAAGGACCTGGTGGCCATGCACGCGGCGTTTGCCGAAGTCGGCGTGCTGTACGCCTCCGGCGGCGTGCACGCCGGCTGGATCGAACCGCCGTCCAGCGGCCAGATCGCGTGGACGCAGCAGCCGGTGATGGGCTACCACGCCTTCGCCATCGTCGCCTACGACGGCGACGGCTTCTGGCTGCAGAACTCCTGGGGCGACGCGTGGGGCCGCAAGGGCTTCGCCCGCGTCAGCTACGACGAATGGCTCGAACGCGGCACCGACGTCTGGGTCGCGCGCCTGGCCGTGCCCGTGCACCTGCAGCGCGCGCAGTCGGCGGCGGTGAGCAATTCGTCGATCGGCCGCCAGTCGGTGGGCTACTCGCAGGCCGACCTGCGCCCGCACATCGTCAGCCTCGGCAACGATGGCCGCCTGCGCGCCAGCGGCCGCTTCGGCACCAGTGCGCAGCAGGTGCGCGACCTGGTGCGCGACGACATGCGCGAAGCCACCCGGGGCTGGAAGAAAAAGCGCGTGCTGCTCTACGCCCACGGCGGGCTGGTGCCCGAGGAAAGCGCGATCCAGCGCGTCGCCGACTACCGCGAGGCGCTGCTCGCGCAGGAGATCTATCCGCTGTGCTTCGTCTGGAAGACCGACTTCTGGACCACGCTGGGCAACATCCTCAAGGACGCCGCGCGCCCGCGCAGCGAAGGCCTGATCGAGAAAGCCAAGGACCTGCTGCTCGACCGCCTCGACGACACCCTCGAACCGCTCGCCCGCGTCATCGGCGGCAAGGCCATGTGGGACGAGATGAAGGAGAACGCGCTGCTGTCCACCACCGCCGTTGCGCGCAGCACCGACGGGCGCCTGGTCGAAAGCGGCGGCGCGGCGCAGGTCGCGCGCCTGCTCGACGAATGGGCCGGGCAGGACAGCGCGGTCGAGCTGCACCTGGCCGCCCACAGCGCCGGCTCCATCCTGCTCGCGCCGCTGCTGCAGCTGCTGACCGCGAAGGGGCAGATCACCGGCGGCCCCGCCAACGGCATGCTCGGCATGGGCCGCAAGGTTGCCAGCGTCAACCTGTGGGCGCCGGCGATCACCATGGACATGTTCCTGATGAGCTACGTGCCCGCGCTCGAAGCCGGCCTGGTCGACCGCGCCTGCCTGTTCACCCTGACCGACAAGGCCGAACAGGACGACAGCTGCGCCGGCGTGTACCACAAGTCGCTGCTGTACCTGGTCGCGCACGCGTTCGAAAAGCAGGCGCGCAGCTGGATCGACCGCCGCCTGTCGCAGGGCACACCGATCGCCGGCATGGCCCGCTTCATCGAGGCCAAGACAGCCGCCGACCAGGCCTACGGCTACGAACGCGTGCACAAACTGCTCAAGACCGGCCGCCTGGACTGGGTGCAATCGCCCGCCGCCGGCCGGCCGCCGGGTTCACCCGACGGCGCCAACGCCACCACCCACGGCGGCTTCGACGACGACCGCGCCACCCTCGAAGCCACCATCGCCCGCATCCTCGGCAAACGCAGCAGCCAGCCGGTGGAATTCGACCTGCACCACTCCGACGCCGGCATGCGCGCCCGCCGCGAAGCCCTCTGCCGCGCCCTCGAGTCCTGACCCATGCTCCTGTAGGAGCGGCTTCAGCCGCGAGCTTTCACTCCCTTCCCCTGCCTTCGCTGGGGGGAGGGACAACAGCAAAGCCCCGCGTTTGTAGGAGCGGCGGAAGCCGCGAGCTTTTGCCCCGTCCCCTGCGAAGGCTGGCGATGGGCGTCTTCGGGATCAGCCCAAACCGTGAGCACATCCTCCCAACCTCCCCCTGCCGTCGCAGGGGGAGGGCAACGGCAAAAGCTCGCGGCTTCCGCCGCTCCTACACGGGCGGGGAGGGGCGGGGAGGGGCGGGAGGGGCACGGAGGGACCGGAAAGGCCCCACGGTACAATCGGCCGCATCCATATCTTCAGTTGGAGCGCGCCATGAGCACGCCAGCCGCCAGCACCCTCGAAGGCACCCATCCCGCCGCCCAGCCGGACACCACGCCGCTGCGCTTCGTCACCGCCGCCAGCCTGTTCGACGGCCACGACGCGGCCATCAACATCATGCGGCGCCTGATCCAGTCGCAGGGCGCGGAAGTGATCCACCTGGGCCACAACCGCTCGGTCGAGGACGTGGTCCGCGCCGCCCTGCAGGAAGACGCCGACGCCATCGCCCTGTCCAGCTACCAGGGCGGCCACGTCGAGTACATGAAGTACATGGTCGACATGCTCCGCGAACACGACGCCAGCCACATCCGCGTGGTCGGCGGCGGCGGCGGCACCATCACTCCCGAGGAAATCCGCGAGCTCGAAGCCTACGGCGTCGAGCGCATCTACCACCCCAACGACGGCATGAAGCTGGGGCTGGTGGAAATGATCGAGGACGTCGTCAAGCGCGTCTCGCAGGCGCGGGACGCGAAGGGGCGCGACACCGACGCCGAAGGCCTCGCCGGCGCCGCGAAACCCGCGCTGGAAGACGAGATCGGCATCGGCCGCGTCATGTCCGCGATCGAGGACGGCGGCTATTCCGAATCCGAGCTGGCGATGCTGCGCAAGCAGTGGCAGTCGCCCGGCACCCAGTCCCCGGTCGTCGGCATCACCGGCACCGGCGGCGCCGGCAAGTCCTCGGTCACCGACGAACTGCTCAACCGCTTCCTCGCCAGCTTCCCGCAGATGCGCATCGCCGTGATCTCGGTCGACCCCACCCGCCGCCGCACCGGCGGCGCGCTGCTCGGCGACCGCATCCGCATGAACTCGCTGCGCAGCCACCGCGTCTACATGCGCTCGATGGCCACCCGCCGCCAGCACGCCGCCACCAACCTCGTGCTCAAGGACGGCATCGCCTTCCTCAAGTCGCTGGGCTTCGACCTGGTGATCGTCGAGACCGCCGGCATTGGCCAGTCCGACTCGGAGATCGTCGACCTCGTCGACTTCCCGATGTACGTGATGACCAGCGACTACGGCGCCGCCAGCCAGCTCGAGAAGATCGACATGATCGACTTCGCCGAACTGATCGTCCTCAACAAATACGACAAGCGCGGTGCCGAAGACGCCCTGCGCGACATCCGCAAGCAGTGGAAGCGCAACCGCGTCGCCTTCCAGGTCAAGGACGAGGACGTCCCCGTCTACCCGACGATTGCCAGCCAGTTCAACGACCCCGGCATCAGCTGGATGTTCGTCAACCTGTGCCGCCTGCTGCGCGAAAAGCTCCACCTCGGCCCGGATGCCCCTGTACCGGATGCCCCTGTAGGAGCGGCTTCAGCCGCGAGCTCTTCCACGGGCACCGACAAAGACAAAAAGCTCGCGGCTGAAGCCGCTCCTACAAGGGCAGAAGGGGCCATCGACTGGACCCCCAAACTCGACGTCACCCTCAAGGAACCCCGCGCCACCGTCCTCATCCCCGGCGCCCGCATCCGCTACCTCGCCGAAATCGCCGAACAGGGCCGCGCCATCAACGCCGCCATCGAAAAACAGGCCGAAGCCGCCGACCGCGCCCAGGCCTGCTGGCAGGCCCTGCAGGAGCTCGAAGACCCGAAGCTCCCCAAACAGCTCGACCTCTACCACGCCGACGACCTCACCGCAGCCACGAACCCTGTAGGAGCGGCTTCAGCCGCGAGCCCTTCGTCGGAAGGCAAGCAGGATCAAAAGCTCGCGGCTGAAGCCGCTCCTACAAATGCGAGCGCGGCCCCCGACCGCTCGCTCCTGACGCTCCGCCAACGCTACAACGACGCCCTCCAGTCCCTCACCAGCGACTCCCTCAAGCTCCTGCGCGACTGGCCGCAGCGCCTCAAGTCCATCACCGACGACACCACCGCCTACGAAGTCCGTGGCAAAGAGATCCGCGTCGACAACTACCGCGAATCCCTCAGCCACCAGAAGGTCCCCAAGATCGCCGCCCCCAGCTACAAGTCCTGGGGCGAGCTGCTCACCTTCCTCGGCAAGGAAAACCTGCCCGGCTCCTACCCCTACACCGGCGGCGTCTACCCCTACCGCCGCACCGGCGAAGACCCGATCCGCATGTTCGCCGGCGAAGGCACGCCCGAGCGCACCAACCGCCGCTTCCACTACCTGTCCGTCGGCCAGCCGGCCGCGCGCCTGTCCACCGCGTTCGACTCCGTCACCCTGTACGGCGAAGACCCCGCGCCGCGCCCGGACATCTACGGCAAGATCGGCAACTCCGGCGTCAACATCCCCACGCTCGACGACATGAAGAAGCTGTACTCCGGCTTCGACCTGTGCGCGCCCACCACCAGCGTGTCGATGACCATCAACGGCCCCGCGCCGATGATCCTGGCGATGTTCATGAACTGCGCCATCGACCAACAGGTGGAGAAATACCTCAAGGAAGACCCGCAGCGCTGGGCGGATGCCGAGAGGAAGATCGCGAAATTCTTCGAAGGCCGCGAGCAGCCGACCTACCACGGCGACCTGCCGCCCACCAACGACGGCCTCGGCCTGGGCCTGCTCGGCGTCTCCGGCGACCAGGTCGTCGACGCCGAGACCTACGCCCGCATCAAGGCGCAGACCCTCAAGACCGTGCGCGGCACCGTGCAGGCCGACATCCTCAAGGAAGACCAGGCCCAGAACACCTGCATCTTCAGCACCGAGTTCGCGCTGCGGATGATGGGCGACATCCAGCAGTACTTCGTCGACAACGGCGTGCGCAACTTCTACTCGGTGTCGATCTCCGGCTACCACATCGCCGAAGCCGGGGCGAACCCGATCAGCCAGCTCGCCTTCACCCTCAGCAACGGCTTCACCATCGTCGAGTACTACCTCGCGCGCGGGATGAAGATCGACGACTTCGCGCCCAACCTGTCGTTCTTCTTCTCCAACGGCATGGATCCGGAATACACCGCCATCGGCCGCGTCGCCCGTCGCATCTGGGCCCGCGCCATGCGCGAGCGCTACGGCGCCAACGAACGTTCGCAGATGATGAAGTACCACATCCAGACCAGCGGCCGCTCATTGCACGCGCAGGAGATCCAGTTCAACGACATCCGCACCACACTGCAGGCCCTGTACGCCCTATTCGACAACTGCAACAGCCTGCACACCAACGCCTACGACGAAGCCATCACCACGCCCACCGAGGAAAGCGTGCGTCGCGCGGTGGCCATCCAGATGATCATCAACAAGGAACTCGGCCTCAACTTCGTCGAGAACCCCTGGCAGGGCAGCTTCGCCGTCGAGTACCTCACCGACCTGGTCGAGGAAGCCGTCTACAAGGAGTTCGAAGCCATCAGCGAGCGCGGCGGCGTGCTCGGCGCCATGGACACCATGTACCAGCGCGGCAAGATCCAGGAAGAGAGCCTGTACTACGAGCACAAGAAGCACGACGGCTCGCTGCCGCTGGTGGGCGTCAACACCTTCTTGCCCAAGGAGCATGCGGGCGAGATTGCCACCGAGATCGAGCTGATCCGGAGTACGGAAGGGGAGAAGGGGCAGCAGATCGAGAATGTGCAGCGGTGGCAGCAGTCACGCAACCAGCTGGCGCCGCAGGGGGAGACCTCGCATGGGCACATGGCCGATGCCGACGAAGAGGCACCGATGGTGCACGATGGGCATGGGTTGGGGTATTTGCAGCAGACTGCTCGCGATCGGAAGAACGTGTTTGCGGCGTTGATGGAGGCGGTGAAGACGCACTCTTTGGGACAGATCAGCCATGCCCTTTACGACGTGGGTGGCGAGTACCGCCGCAACATGTAAGTACACTACGCCAGCACCTGATGAGCCCTTCAACATACATTTCTCTGTCCACCGTTCGCCTGCTATGCGGAAGCGGTGGGGATTTCACATCTGTCGGGACCGGATTCTTTTACATCACGGATTTTGGTGCGCCAGAGGGGGTTGCTCAAATTCCATTGGTGATAACCAACAAGCATGTTGTTAAAGGCTTTGTTGATGCGAAACTGTTTTTAACCACTTGCAATCCAGGAGAGCAGCCCGATGAGACTGGTGCGACTCAGAATGATCAACACAGAGAAGCACTGATCTCTGGAATTGACCAGCGGTTGATGCTGCATCCAGACCCAAACGTTGATCTTTGCGCGTTTCCAATTCAAGACATATGCGACGCGGTTGTTTCCGATGGGCGTGAGCTGAGGCTGGCTTATCTGAACGATAGTTATTTGGTCCCGGGTGACGAAAGGCCACACATAAGAGTAATCGAATCGGTGGCAATGATCGGTTATCCGAACGGGCTATGGGATCAGTCAAATAATAGGCCATTGGTGAGGCGGGGTAGCACTGCGTCGCATCCTTTCGTCCGGTGGAATGGAAGACGTGAATTTGTAATTGATGCCGCTTGTTTCCCCGGTTCAAGTGGATCTCCAGTCTTCCTTTTCGAAGATGTGATGTTTAGGCAGAGAGGAGGCGCTTATACCCCAGGTTCAAAAGCTCACCTTCTCGGAGTTCTTGCTTCGGGCCCATGGATTGATAGAGAAGGTCGCATAGTTCGGCGTGATGTGCCGGCTGCGACGACTCTGGTTCCGATTGTTCCTGCGATGATGAACTTGGGAAACGTTGTGCATGCAGATGCAATCCGCGACTTGTTGCCTATTATTGGTAGCGCGGTGCAAGCAGGACTCTCGTTTCCGCGCGCGGCTCTTTTGTAGCGAGGAATGAAGAGGGGCGGATTGGATTGTTGGATCTAAAGGGGCAGTGGACAGAAAAATGGCCGGGGATAATTGGTCGGCGTTAATTTCCTCCGATCCATCTGTCTATTCCTTTTGTTGTTCTTGAATAGACCGGGTGCTTGACTTGTTCTTCGCGAGAAGTTCTGGGTAGTACTGCCATAGTGGCCTGATCGGGACTTTGGCAAGTTCGTCATGCGGCGGCCGGTTTGGGTAATGCCCAATGAACAGCTTGGTCTCGTTGAACATCTTTTCTTCCACTTCGCTGATGTGATCGGCCATGTGGCCGAGTTCATGACCGATTTCGAGCAGTGACTTCTTCAGATCGGCTCGGGATTGGCTCGAGTCTCTTGGATTTAGAACAGGGGAGTTGGCATGTGCCGCTTCGGCGTTTCGCCGCCTTGCCACCAGCTTCAAGTGTTCGAACGCGCAATGATCGAACTTCAGGCATAAAAAATAGCGGTGCGCCAGCGCTCCGAGCAATGATACGTCGTGACCCTCGCCACCACTCTTTCTGCATGCCTCGCAGTCCTTGGCAAGCAACTGTTGCAAAGAAGCACTCTTGTAGTGCTTGTTAGGGAATGATGTGCAGTAGAGCAACTGCTTAATTGCGGCTTCGCAAAATCTGGCGACGTTGAGAGAGAGTTCGGACTCCAGTCGTATTCTCATGACTTCGGCATCAACCGGATCGATCGATTGGGCCGACTCGGAGAATGCCCATGCGTCATTGATAGTGCTAGCGAGCGTGAAGCTAATGGATCCCAAGCTGAACGTGTAAGGGTTGTCGACTTGGCATGTCAGCTTCCTGCTCTCTTTTGTGAAGAGTGGAAGTGCATAAGTTTTTCTCTGCAGCCAGGTGCACATTTCTCGGCTGATCGTGGCCATGTTGGGCTTGGCAGGTATGTCGCCGATCCAGAGCACTGCCTCTCTCCGAAAGCCCCATTCCGGATGGTCAGCATGTTCGGTCCCCCGTTTTGAAGGGCGTTTTACTTCACCCTGTTTTTGGTTAGAGGGGTCATTCAATCTGGCGTCTCCTGAAGGAACGCGTGAAATGCTCTAGAAGAGAATCAGCTAACCGGAATTGAATTCGCTTCAATCCTCTATCGCCGGATATCGCAATGCTATTGCCTGCGCGACCAGCGTCCTGGTTGAGTCGTCGAGTACTTCCTGGCCGGTGAGAAGGAAGTCCGCGCCTTTGCCCATGGGGGTGAAGACGCGGACGTCGGAGCGTTTGGATTCTTCGGTCCTATCGATCCACCAGCCGGGCAGGGCGATGGCAGGGATGACGGGGATTTCGCGCCCTAAGGATTCGCGCAGGTAGCGGGCCAACCATTGGGCCTGGCGACGGGCTTGGATGACCGGAGCGTCGTCGCGCCAGTCGGGGAAGCGGAGGGCTTCGCCGTCGAAGGTGACCTTGTAGTGGGAGTCGTCGCTTGAGCCGCGGGGCTTGCGGAACGACTTTGTTTCTACGGCGTAGACGGCGCGCGGTGCGATCACGATGTGGTCGATGTTGAAGCCTTCGCAGGGCAGGTCGTGGGCGACGATGCAGTTTGGGCCGATCAATCGGTTGAGCAGCTGGCCGGTCATCTGCTCGGCCACCAGTCCGTCGCGGGCCCGTGTCTTCGCACCCCAGTGCACGACGAACCGCCGCAGGCCGTAGGCGAACATGGCGATGGCGCCGATGACGAATAGCCAATCCATCGTGCGGAGCTGGACGGTTTCCCATTGCACGCGGCTCATTGCCCAAGCGAGCAGCATGACAGGGAAGGAGAAGTACATGACGATGCTGGCAAGCAGGAGCTCGTCGCTGTGGTCGTTCATCCGGCCCACAAGCTGTTGCCCCGGCAGATTTGCCAGCTTCTTGCCGTGCAAGGGCGAGCGCCTGGTGTCGCGCCGACGCCAATACTTGACAGCGATGGAGGCGGCCAGCATCAGTGCCACGGACAGCACGAATGCACCGATCATGACCAGGTTTCCTGTCATCGCGTGGTTTCCTTGCGCATGGCTTCGACGATGGCTTGCGTTTCGACGCTGACGCGGGTGACGCGCTGGAGCAGGTCGATGACGTGTTCTTTGTGGTCGGCGAAGCGGTAGGTGTTGAACTTCTCGCGGATGGTGGGATCGCGCGGGGTCTTTTCCTTGTACTGGTCGAGGATCCATTCCAGCGCGGAGCGGTTGCCGAGCTTGTAGTCCCAAGCTTCGGGCGGGATGCCGGCGAGGGTGGTTTCGCTGTCGAGCAGGATGCGGCCGCCGGGCTTGTCGGCCTTGAGCAGCGGCTTGGGCGACTGGCCAGCAGTGCGGGCCTTTTCGTCCTCGATGTCAGTGCGTTTGAGCGGCCAGGCGTCGACGGACTCGTAGCCGATGTGCAGTGTCATGAGTTGTTTGCCCCGCGTGGCCCAGCGCACGAAGTCGGCCTCGACGTCTCCGTACAGCGGGATGCGTGGGAATTCGCGCTTGAGGTTCTGGGCGTACTTCTCGCGGTACACCGGATCGTGCAGTATGGCGTAGACGTAGTGGAAGATCGCTTGCCTGGTGACAGCTTGCGCCTGCTTGCCCTTGCCGGGGCGGTAGTGGTCGCGGAACTGTTTGAGGGCCCAGTCAGTGATGTTGTCATTGACTTTGCCATCCACGCTCACACGCAATGGGAGCGCTTGAGTCTTTTCCAGGTAATCCACACCGAACACCTGATCGGATGCAAGTACTTGGAAGGGCTTCGAGGGGTAATCCCCCCACGGGTTAGCTGACGCCAGAAGTGGAATTTTCTCGTACCCTTTCCCGAGGAGGTTC
>NZ_BAAAZU010000007.1:0-20794 GCF_039537065.1 Luteimonas lutimaris
CAGACCCGTGAGCTCGCCATGGCGGCGTGACTCACACCAACGAGCCTCCGGGATTCCCGGGGCGGTTCAAACTGGCTCCGAACAGTGTCAATCAATGAGTCGAAACGACGTCTGCTTTGGGTCGCAAGGAGCCACGAATATCAAGCTTGACCTAGAGATCAACCATCTTGTGTCGGCGCGAAACCGTTTCAAGTGCGGATACGCATTTGGTAGCGCCAGCGACGATCAGCAGACACTTACGTCCTTCAATACCGTTTGCAACCCCCAATCCAGTCCATGGGCTCGCTCGTAGTTGCACTCGACAGCAGCCCATGATGGCGGAGGCAACTCCACGACATTCCCGTCGCACATCAACTGCCCGCCGCGCACATCATCGACGACGACGATATGGGCGCTTGTCATAGTTCGCAGCATCCTGAGCTTTTTCTGGAGCCTGTCTATATAATCAAGTGTCTTCATGCCACGCACCTCAATGATGGTGATTGGGTTTGTGTCATACAGCACAAAATCAGGCAGACAAAAATCAGTCGTTCGATAGATCTGCGGCTTGGCAAATACCCTTCTCGCATATGTCAGGTTCATCGCCACCTCGGCCTCCAATCGCGAGTCGACCGGCACGAAGTTCGCCGCAGCAAAGCGAAGGGCTCCGTTCACAACGCGCAACATCCCCGCGTCGTCCCGAAAAACACGTCCCGCGAACAACCCGTATAGCTCATCCGATCTGCGAAAAAGCCGCCTTGCGGCGGAACGGCAGTGTGGGAACCCGCTCCGGTCGACGATTGCTGCCCACTCCGACGACTTGATCAGGAGCGGCTGCCGCAATCCTTCAATCGGGAGTGCGATCATCCCTGCCCCGAACGACTCCATCGGCTGACAAAGCTGGCTACCTCCAGCTACGACACCAAAGGCAATTGCAAATTTTCGATTTCTGACACCGACCTGTAGCCTGGGATGTTCCTGAAAGTCATCTACTCCGGCCAACAGGACCACGTCTGGACCCGGCAATCCATTGATCACGTTTGTCGATCTCGCCGACGCAAGTTGGCGACAGAAGTCATCTGGATGATTCTGGAAATTCTGAGCCAAGTTGCCATGCTGATCGCTGGTCTGGATGAGGAACCTCAGATACGTGGGCAATCCAATGCTGCCTCGCACTTCGCTCGGATCAGGATCAGCCGTGCTGGGGGCCTTCGGCCTTTTTTGCTTGGCATCAAGGGATGGCCTCAACTCCAACGAATGCCGAAGTGAAATCGAGTAGAGGTTGGTGTCGTCGTCGAACTTGACTGCTCGCTGAAACCGCACTGCGCGCTTCCGGTAAGGAGTGATCTCGCCGCGTCTAAAGCATTCAAGCGCATGGTGCGGGCCAGAAAAATCATCACACCGAAGCGCAATCGTGCCGCTTCCGGTCCGATAGGGATGCAATCGCAGGAGTTCAGGCGTGCACATGCATTGGACAATGGCGCCGTCTTGGCCATAGGCCGTCTCGAGCAGCCGCTGCCCCTCAGCTGTCCCGAACAACCAGCCAATGCTATGCGGTACACCGTCAACGAAAACTTTCTGGTCGCGAAACGTTGTGGCTGCAGCCATGTCACCATCACCCCCGATGGATAGGTGACATCTAACCTATAGCTAAAAATCCGAAGCAAACCCCTCAAACCCTGGCCAATTTGGCCACCGATGGGCGGAATGCAGTGCTTCAGGGGCTGGCTATCGAGCGAACACCACTGATGATTGCGCGCTGGCACGCACAACTGACCTGTTTCCCGATCAGTACAATGAAGCGGACGCTAGCCCGGGGCTTTTCGGACGGCTGGAGCGGATGGCAGCCAGTAACTCAGTCGATCGCCTGGTCCTTCTGGACTCTTGCAAGAAGCCATCTGACACCGTCAGCAAATTGCTTCGAGTGGGAGGCCTGCATGTGGTCGGCTCCGGGAACCACGATCAAGCGCTTGTCGGCGGCAGGGACGGATGCCGCGACAAACAGTTCCTCCGCCATCTCCGGGTCGGTGACTTCGTCCTTCTCGCCCACCAGGAACAAGGCGGGTTCGTCCAGGCGGCCGACAACGGTGAGATTTCCCTGGCCTTGGAGATGCTGATCGATGCGGATCCTGACCAGAAACCGCTTCCACCCCGCCATTCGCCGAACCCACTCTTCGGTTGTAGTCGCCGTCGACTCGAGGATCAGACCATCGAGGCGTCGCTCCGATGCAACACGGCCGGCAATGAATGACCCGATCGAGTGGCCGTGCACAAGAAGCGGCATGCCCGGGTTGGCTGCACGCACGTGATCGTAGATCTGTACGCCGTCCTCGAACAACGCCTCCAGTGATGTCGCTCCCTGGTTTGCACCGTAGCCGCGGTGGTCCAGCATGATCAGATCGACGGGAGTATCGCGGTAAGCTGACAGCACGAACTCAGCGTGCTCGGACAGCACGAATCCATTCCCACCGAAGTACAACACGGCGGCCACACTGCCAGACTTGCTGAAGTGCGCCCCCTGCAGAGTCGTTCCATCGGCGGCCTTTACCGAAATTGGTGTGGCCACCCAGCGGCCTTCATCCAGCGTACCTGCCGACACCAGTTCTCCGGCACGGGGTCTAATCAGGTTCTGTTCGGCCACCCGGACAACGCATCCAGACAGGACACTCGCCAACAGCAACGCCAAGACGATCCGTGTCCGCATGCCTTCCTCCTCGTTTCCGGTGCCGCGGAGAGTATCGGAAGTTCCGATGATCGGGAAATCGCCTCATCCAATGCAAGCACTCGATCCAGCGGTGGGCCCAATCTTGACCGCAGACATGGCTGTTCTGCGGTCAATTCGGACCTCCGACCGCTCGGTTCGACGTCCAGCACGGACGCTTAGCCGGCGTGCTTCTCCATCAGCATTTACCTCCATCGCCCACAAAAACAGCGGTGGTTTGCGGGGTTTCGTTCGGTCTCGGCGCGCTATGGTGGGTTCGTCGTCAACGAGGAAGCACGGATGAGCAATGTCAATCTACTGCGCATGCCGGAGCTCACAAGAAGGCTCGGCATCGCACGGTCAACCGTTTACAAGATGATGAAGGAGCGAGGATTCCCGCGTCCGGTCAAGCTCACCGGTCGGGCGGTCGCGTGGCGAGAAGTTGACGTTGTCGCGTACGTGGATAAGCACACCCCGAATCCATAACTTGTATCCGACAGCGCGGCCTTTCACGTATGCAGGTGCTCTCCCATGCCTGATGGGTCTCTCGAAAACCCCAAGGCTGCCTATTGCTTTTATGCTGACAGACCGGATTGCATCAAGCCTGAGGCCACGCACCTCCACACATCCACATGGCGTCAGAGTACAGTGTAGACGCCCGCTCAGAAGGAGTTTTCGGTGGTGAAACAGAAACTGTTCTTTAATATCGAGAGTCGGCCCGATGCGGCCAATCCCGAAGCGAGAATCGAAGTGACTGCAGGGACTTCGCAGCGAATCGGAGATAGACAACAAGGAACCGGCGACATCCTGATGTACTTCCCCACCAATGATCATGATCGCTCTCCGATTCACGGATATCTTTCCTATCCTGAACGGGCGGAGTTCATATTCAGTGGCACGCTGCAAGAGATGAGGTCGCTGTGGCTGGCCACGGGAACCAAGAGAGCATTCTTGAGTGATCCGCGATTTGAACTAGCGTGAGGCGGATGTAGCCGCATATTTGGACAAGCGCGCTCAAAGCTCCTGAGCAGCAACTGCGGACACGACCACACGCCGTACTACAGATCGAAACTGGCACCGCGAACCCGCAGCCATTCCTTGCGCTGCCGGTACTCCGGCAACACCTTGTCGACCTCATTCCAGAAGGCGTCGGAGTGGTCGGGGTGATGGAGGTGGCACAACTCATGGACGACGATGTAGTCAATGATTGACAGCGGCGCCATCAGGCATTTCCAGTGGAATGCCAGGCGCCCGTCCGGTGAGCAGCTCGCCCAGCGGTTTCCCAGCTCCCTCACATCGGTGCTGATCGGCGAAACCCCCGCCTTGGGCGCGAAGTAGGCAACGCGCTTGCCGATCCGCTCCCGTCCGCGCTCAATGTAATAGTTGCGGAACGCGGCCTTCGCTACCTCCGGATCGCCGGATTCGGCCAGTTCCCGGCGCAGCAGGAAGCGTCCATCGCGGAGCGACAACGGTTGTTCCTGCCCGGACACGAGCCTCAGGCGGTAGGCGCGCCCCAGATACAGGAAGCCTTCGCCGTCGCGGAATTCGCGCAACACGCGGGTAGCATTTAGGTCGCGCCATTCGGCCAGGCTGCGGTAGATCCAGAACTGTTTCGCATCGACGATATCGGCGATCTCGTCTGCCGGAACGGCCTCGGGTGCGCGTACAACGACCTGGCCATCACGTTCGATCACGATATCGGCGGTCTTCCGGCGGCTGCGGATCAGCGAATACTCGATGCCACTGGCACTGGCCGATTTCACTTGACCAGCTCCGCATGGCGCTTTTCGGCCAGCCGGACGATCTCCACCGCAATCCGCTCCTGCGCCACTTCGACCTCCGGAACTCCGGACAACAGCAGTTCGGTGCCAATCGCCCCGCGCAGGCGCTTGACCTCGACCGGCTTCTTCCAGAAGTCGAGCACGCCGATCGTGTCCTGCAGCAGGTCCACGATCCGCTGCATCAGCGGTTTGAGCCGCGCAGCGTCACCCTCCGCCGGAACCGTTCCGTCGAAGGCAAGCCCCACGACATGGTCGTAGAACGTCGAGGCCTCTCGGCCCAACCCGGCCACGGTGTCGGTACGCCCGGCAGCGACTTCACTGCGAAGCTGTTCGTACTCCTCGGCCAGCAGATCCCAGTTCTTGCCGTGCTGCTGGATCAGCCTTTCCAGCTTCTCGCTCATGCGCTTGTAGAACGCCGGGTCCTCGTCGAAATGCACGGTGCAGTGCTTTCGGATGGCGTGCTCCATCTCGCTGGCCTTGGCTTCCGGATCGCCCTGGGCATGCCGGCGGACCTGGGCCATGAAGTCACCGGACAGCAGTTCGACCGGCGGAATCTTCGGATTGATGCCCAGGTCGATGAGATGCTCGTTGATCAGCGTTTTGACCTTGGCGCCGGCGTCGGCGATGTCGAGGGATTCGTCCTTGTAGCGCTGCTTGGTCATCTGCAGCAGATAGCCGAAGCGGCGCGCAGGCCCCCGGTATCGATGCCCGGCCGGATGCGGCAGGATCAGGTTCAGGCTCTGCAGGAACTTCTTGAAGTAGACCTCGAAGTCGGCGCGTGCCTTGGTGTCCTTGAGCGCGCCGACGGCCTCGTGCACCACGGTTACCTCCGTTTCCGGGCCGGGGAGCGACTCGCGGATGAAGCCGTCGATGCCGTCCACGCCAAGCCAGCGAAAATGCTGCAGCAGACGCTGGTAGCGCTCTTCCAGGATCGGCAGCTCGCTCAGGCTGTCCTTGAATCCTTGTTGGAGATCGCCCTGGTCCTCGGCGCTGTAGATCGACAGCGCGTCGCCCAGATGGTTGGCCAGGCCGATGTAGTCCACGACGTAGCCGCGGTGCTTGTTGCGGCTGACGCGATTGACGCGCGCGATGGCTTGCAGCAGGTTGTGTTCGCGCAGCTTCTTGTCCAGGTACATCACCTGCTCGATCGGCGCATCGAAGCCGGTCAGCAGCATGTCGCAAACGATCAGGAAGGCGATGCCGGTCAACTGTTTGTCAGGATCGTCGAAGTCGAACGGCTTGCAGAAGTTCTCCACCGCGTTCCAGCGCTTGGCTTCCTTGCGCGCCTCGGTGACCAGCGCCGGTTCGTTGGTCGGGTCGGCCGAGACCACCACCGCCGCCTTCAGGAAGCCGATGCGGCGGATCAGGTCCATGTCCGGCACGGACTTCACCCGCTCGCGGTCGATCCGCTCGGCCAGCGCCTCGTTGATCGCCTTGCGGTAGCGCACCGCGGCCAGCTTGGAGTGACAGACCACCTGCGCCTTGAAGCCATCGGGCAGGATGTTGTCGATGTAGTGGTCGACCAGGTCGCGGGCGATGGCCTGGATGCGGCCGTCCGCTTCCAGCAGGTCGCCGGTGGCGCCGTACTTCTTCTTGATCGCGAGGATCTCGGCCTCGCTGCGTTCCTTGAACAGATCCTCGAACTTCGTGTCGAACCCATGCTTGTCGGTCAGCGCGGTATCCGCCGTGCGCCCCTCGTAAAGGATCTGCAGCGTGGCGCCATCGGCGACCGCATCCGCCAGCCGGTAGGTGTCGATGTACTCGCCGAAGCGCTTGACCGTGCGCCGGGCGCCATGCTGCTCGGTGATCAGCGGCGTGCCCGTGAACGCGATGCGGGTGGCGTTGGGGAACGCTTCGAACATGTTGTCCGACAGCCCCACCTTCTCAGCCGATGATCCCTGCGTCCGGTGCGCCTCGTCGATCATCAGCACGATGCGTTCGGAGGCGTTGACGACGCCGAAGGTCTTGCCCGATGGAACCGCCTTGTACGCACCCAAGGCGTCGGCAACGCGTTTGGGCAGCGCCAGCTCGCGCTCCATGAACTTGTGCACCATGACCATGTTGATGTCGGAAGCATCGGTGCCCAACTGCGCCCGCAGGTCGGCGGCGCTTTCGATCACGTTGATGCGTCCGCCGATCAGCCGGGCCGTGGCGGTCAGTTGCTCCTCCAGGTCGACCCGGTCGTTGACCAGCACGATCTTGTAGTCCTGCAGATCCGCCGCAGCGCGCAGCATGCGCGCCACGAACACCATGGTCAGCGACTTGCCCGAGCCCTGCGTATGCCAGACCACGCCGCCACGCGCCTCGGGCGTTGCACCCGCGCGCAGGCGCTCGATGATCTTCCGCGCCGCGCGGTACTGCTGGTAGCGGCACACCACCTTGATCCGCCGTCCGGCGTCGGTATCCATGAACACCGTGCTGGTGCGCAACACGTCCAGCAGCGTATCGGGGGCCAGCAGGCCCTGGATCAGAAGCTCCTGCTGGCGCTCCACGCCCAGCGGCGGCGTGTACTGCCGGCGCGACTCCGGCCAGATGTCCTTCCAGGCGTGGAAGTGCTCATGCCCGGAGGTGATGGTGCCGAACTCGCAACGTTCGCCGCAGGTCCGCACCAGCAGCAGGTTGCTGTGGAACAGCCGCGGTTCGCCCTCGCGCAGGCCGGCGTTCTTCGTTTCCGGGCGGCCGTTGCGGTAGCGCAGCAGCTGCTCGAAGGCGGCGTGCATCGGATTGGCCGCGGTGGCATCGGCAACCTTGGCTTCCACCACCACCAACGGAATACCGTTCACGAACAGCACGATGTCCGGGATGATGCAGCGCTTCACGCAGCCCGGCGTGTCGACGCGGAACTGGTTGATGGCGTGGAAACGGTTGCGCTGCGGGTGCACGAAGTCGATCAGCGTCACCACCGGGTCGGCCTCGCCGGTGACCTCGTTGCGGTCGACCTGCGCCTTGAACAGCAGCGCCTGGACGGCTTCGTTGGCCTCCAGCAGGGTGCGGTTGGGCTGGCGCAGCAACTGCGCGTGCAGGTCGTCGAGCTGGCGTTCGCTCAGCCACGGCTGCCCGTCGGCGCCGGTGTTGAGCGCGCGCACGGCGTCGCGAAACACCTGCGGCAGGATCCATTCGCGGAACGAGTCACGCAGGCTGCGCGCAGGGTCGGTCGGCACCACGCCCTGCCCTTGGTCGATGACCGTCCAACCCAGCGCAGCCAGCTGGTCCAGGAAGGGCTTCTCGACGTGCAGGTACTCGCCCACGGCGTCAGCCCTCCGGCACCGGACCCAGCGCCACCACCCGTTCCGCCACGGTGCGGCCAACACGGACCAGCGCCTCGACCAGGGCGTCGTCCACGTCCAGCTCGCCCTCGTACTCGGCCAGGTTGCGTTTGCGATGGGCCTGGTCCAGCACCCGCCACTGCACCGCTTCCAGCCCCAGCGTGTGGGTCAGACACTGGAAGACCTGGTAGCGGTTCTCCGAGCGGTAGCCGTGCCAGCGCATCGCCGCCAGCGACAGGGCGTGCGCAGCGTTGTAGGCCAGGTCGAAGCGGCTTTCCAGGCTCAGCGCCGCGTTGGCGGCATCGGCCAGGCGCACCTGTCCGGAGCGGACCAGGCCGTCGAACTCGGCCTGCGCCGGCGGCTCGGCCTTGAGCTGGCCGATGCGAACCAGGTTATCCAGCGGCGGCAACGGCATCCTTGTCCCCGATCAAGGCGATGGTGTCTCCGGCCAACAGTTTAGTCAGGAAGGGATTGCCCTGCTCCAGCCGCTTGTGGAACTCGGCCGACGTATACAGCGTGGGACTCACCGGCCGCCCCAATTGTTGCTCCGCCGACGCCAGCGTCGCATAGACCTGCTCCAGCGTCAGCGTGTCGGAGACCAGCAGCAGGTCGAAGTCGCTGTGGGCGGTGTCGCTGCGTTTGGCGACCGAGCCGTACAGCAGGGCCAGGTGTACGGCGTCGGCGATGGGCGCCAATGCTTGGCGCAGCGCATCGGCCGGGCCGAGCATCTTGGCCACGATGCCACGCAGTTCGGCGAAGATCGGGGCCTGCGCGTTGGCTTGGTAATGCTTCTGGTTCCCCAACACGGTCTGCACGACCAATCCGCTCTGCTGCAGCCGGGCCAGCTCGCGCTGCACGGCGCCGGAGCCGCCGCCGGCCAGGTCGATCAGCTCCTTGGTGAAGAAGCTGCGCTCGGGCTGGCCGAACAGCAGCGACAGCACGCGCTGCTGGGTGGCGGTGAACAGGGCGTCGGCCACGCTGGTGCGCGCGGGCACGGCGGCTTGTTGGGCCGGCTTGCGGGTGCGGGAGGCGGGACGGCGGGCGGCTTGTTTACCCATTTCGGGCAATTAAATACCCGATTTGGGCATTTTGCAAGACTTCCGTCATTCCCGCGAAAACGGGAACCCGGCGTCTTCCGCACAGTCCCGGGGGACAGAAGCTCAGGTGGCGGGCACTGCGACACAGCCGGTAAGGAGGTCGTGCATGAGGCCGGAGCGGAAGCTATACAGCTTACTGAGTACAACGCCATCTGTTTGCAGCTGATGCTGCAGTTTCGTTAACGCTACTGCGATCAGATCTTGCTCGTCACGGTGTGGGCGGGGCAGCAACTTCACTCGAATATCGCCAACGTTGACGTGCGGAGATGTGGGGCTGTGTGCAATAGACATCATGCTCGGGATGCACCGCACCGAACTCGGCAGACCCCTGAAGAAAAGGCAGGCCGCGTTCATCACTGTTGATGTGCGCCGAATCTGGCGATTGGCCCATCGTCAGCTCCGCAAACTCGCTCAGCGGCTTGCTTGCAAGTTCCTCACTCATACCCAAGATCTGCCAGGAATCCCGCCAGCTTCCGGGCAGCCGCATCCCGCTGCGCATCGATCTGTTTCGCCGTCACCGCATACTTGCGGTGCAGGTTCTCCAGCGCAGCCACGCAGGCGCGCTGATCGGCACGCAGGAAGGATCCATACGTCTGCATCAGCCGGCGCTGCATGCGTTCCAGGATCACCGCCTGCGCTTCCTCGGCACTGATCTGCGCCCGCGCCGCGGCCACCAGTTCGTCCTGCTTTTTCTCTGCGGCGCGCAGGTCGGCTTTCAGCTGCTTCGCCTCTTCTTCCAGCGTCTTGTGCCGATCAAGCTGGCGACCGTAGTCCACCAGCCGCTCATGCGCTTCGCGCCCGTCCCGCACGCGCGCCTCGATGGCTTCGCGCAGATCGCTCTCGAACTGCTGACCGGAAGCCAGGCGGACGATCTCCAGGGCACTGTCGTAATCCGGTTCGGCCTGCGTGCCCTTGACCGTATATGCGACCTTCTTGGCACCTGTGGGCAACGCGCCGGCAATCTTCATTTCGGCGAACAGGTCCTGGGCCAGCTGCTTGGCTTCCTTGAAGCTCTGTTTGTGCTGCGCATTGGCGGCTTTCAGTTCTTCGCGGATGTCCTTGACGCGCTCATCGGGCAAGACGCCGGTGTCGTCGGCGTCCTCGAAATCCTCCTCACCCGCGGCGGCGAACAGCGCGTTCAACTCGGCCAGGCGCGCACGCTTGGTGTCCAGTTCGGCCAGCAGCTCGGGGAACTGGCTTTCGAGGATGTCGGCATCGGGAATCAGCTCCGCGCCCCAGCCGCTGGCGGCGATGGATTTCAGGTCGGCCTTCATCTCCCCCAGCCAGCGCGCCAGTGCGCCGCGGACCTGGTGCGTGGTCAGCAACGTGTTGCCGGCCAAGGTATCCACGACGGACGCCAGCAGAGCCCGGCGCAGGGCGTACACGTTGCCGTGCTGTACCCATTGCCCGTCCGCGTTGCGCGTGGGCGCGAGCACCTCCAGCTCGGGCCGATGCTCGGCCCACCAGTCGTCGAGCCGGCTCATGAACTCCCCGTGGGCGGCGGCAAGGCTGGCGTCACTGCCGACCACCTCGGCGATGGCGCGGCGCTCTGCCAGCTCCGGGCTGAAGTCCACATAGGATTCATCGCCCTCCCGCAGCTGGAAGCAGCGCTCGCGCAGCGCGGGGTAGTTGCGCCAGTAGTGGCCGAGCGCGTCGACTTCGGCCACCGGCACGCCGCCATGCAGATGCGCGCGTACGTCATGCGGCTCCGGCGGCGGGGCGTTGTCCACGTAGCGGCGGATGTTGCAGTTGTAGTCCTCGGCAGCGATCTCGGCCCGCGGCACGCGCCGGCCGTAGGCGGGAATCTCGTCGACGTCGCCGCCGGCCAGGGTGCGGTAGGCATGGACGATGCGCGAGATGTCCTCGGGGCGCAGGAAGTTCTGCGCCTTGCCCTCGCGGTAGTCGCGGTCGGCGTTGATGAAGACCACATGGTCGCGTTCGCGCGCGCCGTGCTTGTTCATCACCAGCACGCAGGCGGGGATGCCGGTGCCGTAGAACAGGCCCGCCGGCAGGCCGATGACCGCCTCCAGCCAGCCGTTGTCGATGAAGTGCCGGCGCGCCTCGCGCTCTTCGCCGCCGCGGAACAGCACGCCGTGCGGCATCACCGTGGCCATCCTGCCGTCGGCCCTGAGCACGGCCAGCATGTGCTGGACGAACATCAGGTCGGCCTTCTTGCCCTTCTCCGGCATCCACACCGCGAAGCGGCCGGGGAACTCCATCTCCTTGCGGCTGTAGTTCTGGCTGAAGGGCGGATTGGCCAGGACGCGGTCGAAGCGCCTGAGTTCGTTGTCCTCGCCCTTGTGCTGCGGGTGCTTGAGGGTGTCTTCCTGGCGGATGTCGGCGTGGTCGATGCCGTGCAGCAGCATGTTCATCTTGCAGATCGACCAGGTGGTGCCGATGCTGTCCTGGCCGGCCAGCGCCAGGTCGCGCGGGTTGCCGCCGTTCTCGCTGATGTAGTCGCGGGTCTGGATGAGCATGCCGCCGGAGCCGCAGGTCGGGTCGTACACGCTCATGCCGGGCTGCGGGTCGACGATCTCCACCAGCGCACGCACCACTTCGGCCGGGGTGTAGAACTCGCCCGCCTTCTTGCCGGCGGAGTCGGCAAAGAATTTGATCAGGTATTCGTAGGCCGCGCCGAGCAGGTCCGGGAACTCGAAGTTCTCGTCGCGCAACGGGATCTTCTGGAAGTTCTGGATGAAGTCGGCCAGGGTGTCGTCGTCGAGCGTGCGCTGGCCGATCTTGCGGTTGAAGTTGATGTGCTTGAGCACGTCCTCCAGGGTGTCGAGGTTGGCCTCCTCCAGCGCCGCCAGCGCCTTGTTGAGGTAGCTGCCGACGTTGGTCTTCTGGTGGCTGATGCCGAGCAGCAGGCGCTCCTCGACGTCACGGCCGTCGGCGCCCTTCTTCACCACGGTGCGGTAGACCGGCCCGCCGTCCGGGCCGCGCGGGTTCCAGCGGGCCTCCTCCGGGACGAAGAAGGCGTAATGATCGGGATTCTCGAGCTGGGCCTGGACCTGCGGCTCCGGCATCCCGCGCTCGCGCAGGGTGTTCTGCAGGGCTTCGCGGTCCTGGTCGAACCGGTCCGACAGCCGCTTCAGGAACAGCGCGCCGAAGATGTATTCCTTGTACTCCGAGGCGTCCATGTTGCCGCGGAGGTCATCGCAGGCACGGAACAGGAGGCTGGAGAGCTGGCTGAGGGTGAGCTTCTGGGTCATGGATCCGGTGCTTGCAGGTGATCGCCAGGGCCGGCAGCGGTCAGTCCGCCGAAGGTTCGCCCACCTGCGTCGAATGACCCGGAACCCGTCGCCCCCGTTCTGGGAGCGATTCTAGAGGCTGGGCTGCCACAGGGCGAGATGGCGGAGGCGCGGGCTTGGGATTGCCTCCGTCACCGTCGCGGCCCGGCGCCGGAGGCGGCGGCAGGACCTCACGCTCACCAGCCGGCGCCGGCAGGCGGCGGATCAGGCGTGCTGCCTCGAGCCTGTCGATGAAGTCATTGACGGATGTATAGAAGTTGGGGATCCGCTCGTTCTCCTCCTCCGTGAACACCCAGTAGGCCATCCGCCGTTTGAAGAAGCCGGCCCTGCGTGTCTCGGCGCGCGCGGCGTACTGCGCGACGAACAGGCGATACAACGCCATCTCGGGATGGAAGCTGCGCCGCACCCATGCGGCGACATCCCGTTGGTTGAACCGGCTGCCAGCGGGCTGATTGGCCACGAAGTGCTGATACGCCAAGAGTTGCCAGAGCACCGGATCCACCCCGAACACCCAAGCGTGCTCGTGCGCCCGCAAGCAGGCCGAGCGCACTATGGGTGGGACAGCGTCCAGAAGTTCGCTGACCCGCTCCTCGGCATCGGTCTGATACTTCTGCAGGACGCGCTCGATTCGCGTTGGTGCTGTCAATTCCATCAGCTGGGCCAAGTCATCGGCGTGCTTATCTCGCACCAATCGCCGCATGTACGCCCTCCGCCCCTCCTTGTCCTTGGCACTTCGGTCTTCCTGTCGTCTGCGCTTTTCAGCTGCCATTGCTTGCTGCTCCCGCCACCGGGCGATCTCCTCATTGCATGCGGCAACCTGCTCATCCAGTTCCTGCTTCGACGTGTGCCAATCGGCCACCGCGTCGGGGCACGAAATCCAGACGCGGTTTGCCGGATCATTCAGCACCGCCTGTTCAAACGCAGCCAGGTCGTGGGGCGTATCGCGATCCAGCCTCGACAGATCGATCTCGATCATCCGCCGACCATGGGCCTGGACGCGCTCGGCCTTGCGCTCGTCTACAGCATGGGTCACGCGAATCTCGACCAGAAGCTCGCCCGCTTCGTCCCACGCGTAGACATCGGGCTTGTAGGTGCCGAACCAGCGTTCCAGCTCCACCTTGTGCAGCGCCGACTGCCGCGCCGGGTAATCGACCCTGCGTCCGACATGGACATGCCCATCGGCATCGCTGGCCTGGGGCGGGTTTGGCATTTCAATCCAGTCCCCGTCCCATGCCGGAACCCGCAGTTGCCGCCGCTCGGCGATCAACTGCTTGGCCCTGAGATGGATTCCAGTCTCGCGCCCAGTCTGGCAGCCGGTATCGGTGAGGTGGGCGAAATGCGGACGCCGCCGCCGGCTGGTCTGCGCCTTGGCCACCAGCGCCGCTCCACAGCCAGGGCAGACGCAACCGCATGCCTTGCCACGCGCCACCTCGCCTGGGGCCCAGGCGCGACCGTCTCGCAGACCGAAAGGGACCCGAAAACCCGAGCGTCGGGACGGGCCGGCGGGCGAATTGCATAGGGAGAACGCGTCTGAGAAGGTGTTCATGGAGCTTTCCTCGGGGTAGGTGGAAAGCCGAAAACTGGACGTTGGGGATGATCGAAAACAGCTCTAAACCGGTTGAAACCCGAAATTCGCAGGTTTGCGCGCTGGAGATCACGCGTGATTGGCTGCACAGCGAGGGCGGACGCGGAAGGATTCCGACGGCCTTGGCGGCGCTCGTTGAAGCAACTATCTCGGCGGTCGAGCGTGGAGACGCTCCTCCGGAGAAGGATGGCGCATCGCTGTACGAGATCTGGCGCCTGAGCCGGGGCCAGGCGTCGTCAGGAAGCCCGCCGCGGGGCCCGGAGTTCGACAAATGGTGGCAAGCGCGCGAGGGCCACATTCGTCAGGTTTGCCTGGATCATGATTGCCCCTGGGCACCGACCCTGATTGTCCGAACCGGCGGTGGCAGGCAGAACCTGACGACCTACGCATTCGACTTTCGTCCGCTGGAAGCCGATGACCCGGCGGATGGCGACTCGACTGCCGGACAGCCGACTGATTCATACGGCCTGCGTTATCGAATCGACCCAATCAAGCCCGCGCTCTGGTTGCGCCTGCTGGTAGGAAGCAAACCATTTCCGATCAGATCCTGGCGTGGCTACGTTCTGCTGGGGTCTGTCGGCGTCGACATTCTGTTGATTGGCCTGATGTGGTCGGTCCTGGTGCTCTCTTGGAGCCAGCCACGACCGGTCACGATCAATGATCTGCTCAACCTTGGGCTGGCAACTGTGACCTCACTCTTCCTATGGCGGCTGTCGCGGCCCATTCGCCTACTCCCGGCGCGCCGGGTGACTGTCGCCAATGAAGCACTCATGTCGCTGAGCACTCTGCATGGCCAGCTGCGGACCATGCACGATGGTGCCACGCGATTCTCGGGTCGCACCTTCTCGATGGTGCGACATTGGGGTGTCTGTCCCACCTGCGCCGCGGAAGTCGACTTGACCGAGGGCGAACATGAGTTTGCTGGACGCCTCATCGGGCGCTGCAGCGATGCCCCACTGGAACACGTTTTCTCTTTCGACCCGGTGCAGCTGAGGGGAGTTCCGTTACGTGCTGACCGGGAAGCTCCAGTGGTAGCCCGTAGCTCAAGATAACGACCTGCAGGGCCAATACCTATTCGAGCATGGATCAGTCTTCGGAATTAGCCCCATTGAGCTCAGCTTTTCCCTGCATTGCGGCCTTCAAACTCCTGCCGCTGAGCATGTCATAAGCCTTCTGCAGTTGATTGACCGCACGCCGCGCCTTTGCGAACTGTGTGTAAATTTGGCGATAAGCGCGAGCTTCGGCTTCATGCTTGATAAGCAGATCGACCTCATCAACATGAGCCCCTGCACGCAAGCGCGCCAGGTGCGCCCTGCTGCGATTCGCAGGTACTCGTTTATATCTGATCGTTGACGACCCTTTGATGTAGTAGATCTCACTCCAGGCAAGCTCCAAGGACCCCCGATTCACTCTGTACAGCAAGACTTTGCGGCTGAATCTCTGCTTCTCATGGTGTGCGCGGGCGATCTGTCCGCGCCGAGCCGTGCGCTCGGCGCGCGACCTCTGGACGAACTCAAAAATTTCCGCATCGATCGCCTGATTGATCGACTTCATCCCTTCGATAGCGTCATCGATTGCACGCTGCAGCTTGACAGACTCATCGATCAGCATCTCGACCCTCTCCTTGTAGATCTATCCATCACGGTTTGGCTTTGCAAAACGGAACTGTCCCGGTTGATTAATGCAAACCGCAACAGCGTCCGACCCGCACTCCTGCACAGCCGTGTGTGCATTGGCCACAAGCTTGCCGGAACTCAGCCGAAGCAAACTCTGGATTCCGCATCTGATTTCACGACCGATCCAGGGTTTCGTTCGCCCAGCCAGTGCTCTCCACATGGGCGCGCATCCCGATGGCCGACTTTGTGATCGTTAGAAACGACACGTAAGACGTGTCGTTTCTTCAAATGGCGAACCCGATGGCCGACTTTTTCGTGCAAGCCCGGCCGACTGACGGAATTTGCCCGCTTTCCCCAAAATCGCCCGGGCAACAGGCGCGACTGCGGTCCCAATGGCCGACTTTCTTTACTCGCGTAAGCAGTTGAACAGGCGCAGGAAATGCACGCTCGCATCACCCGATGGCCGAATTTTCCGCTACTTGAGCGATCTGGCGGAAAACGACCGCAGAGTAGGCGCGTCTGCAGTCAGAAGGGGCCACAGACAGCAAAAGGCCCGCCGTGATCGGCGGGCCTTGCTGCCAGCAATCGGGGATAGACCCTGCCCTAGGCCAACAGGGACTCGAACTCGTTGCGGAGCCCTGCATCCGCCAGGCGGCGCGTTGCGTTGGCAACGTTGACCTTCATGGTCACCTCGGATACCTCGATCAGGGCACGGTCAATCGACCGCCGCTGGTTCTCGGCAAACCAGTCAAGCACCGGACGCAGATGCCAAATGGACTGCGAGCCCTCGTGTACCGCAACCGGGAAGGTCGCCAGGTTGCTGATCATCACCTTGCGAATGTTCTGGCGCGTGCAGCCCACCAGCTCGGCCACATCGGTCAGCCCCACGAAGTCCGGTCCGGCTTCGATCAGTTCCGCACCCGGGATCGCGCGTTCGACCGCCTGCATGGCTGAAATGATCGCGTCCGCGGCCGTGTCGGCCTCGCGGGTGAAGTCCAGGGCAATGCGGCCACGCTGACCGACACCAATGGCCGCATCGTCGCATCCGGCCTCGGCCAAAGCCTCGATGAACTGGCCCGGATCCGCAGCGGGATCGGGCAGTCGGAACTTCAGGATGAATTCGTACTCACGCATCGCCGGGATCTCTTTGGGCTCGCTCTCGTCTGGCCCTCTCGCGCGTGCAGTTGTTCACTACGCGCCGCAGCTGCTTCCCGTGGTTGCCCGGGCTGCGGGGGGTGCTCCAGATGCTGGTGCTGCAGAATTCACCGCAGCGGCAGGTTTCATCGTTGTAGGGGCACAGCATCCGTCCCCATGCGTGGCCGCCGCCTTCCCTGATCGTCCAGCCGTGCTCCTCGGCATGCCGGATTGCGGCCTCTACCTCGGGTTTGGGGTGCTTGCTTCGAGCCATGGAGGGTTATGGACACACTTGGGGAGTCTAGTCAGGAGCGATGAGTTGTCAAGTGACAACCCATCTGTGGGGTGAACCGAGATCGCCCTAGTCGCACATCGTCGCGAGACGGCGCTTGGGTGCTGTCACCCCCCTCCAACCCTACAGGCCCAATCCGGGGAGCCGCCAGTCTTGCGAGAAACGCCCCCGGTAGTCGACCTCACGCTGTTTCCTGGATGTGCCGCACGGCCGCTTCGAACGCAGCACCGTCCCTCTTCTGGCCGAACGCATCCGGGACCAGGCGCGCGTAGGTACTCAGCAGCATCCGGCAATCGGCATGGCCGAGCACCGCGGCCACATAGGGCGCGGCCTCGCCTGCCGCCAGCATCAGCGACGCGGCCGTATGACGCAGGTGCTCCGGTGACCGGTCTGCAAGGCCTGCGCGTGCCAGCATTCGGGGCCAGTCGCGTCGCGCAAAGTTGCACGTGTCGATCGGCCGGCCCCGTCGCGTCCGGAACACGAAGCCGCCCGCCTCACCGGTCCGCCGCCATTGCCGCGCCATCGCGTCCGCAACCGACGGCGTCAGCAGCAGTTGCCGTTCTGAGTACTCGTTCTTGGGCAGCACCTGGCAGCCGCGCACACGGGCAGCCGAGATCGTCAGCGTTCCTGCCTCAAGATCAACCTGGTCCCAGATCAGGCCGTTGGCTTCTCCGCTACGCAGGCCGGTTAGGCCCCGCACCAGTACATAGTCACGCAGGTGATCGGGAGCGGCATTCACCAGCCTCCGAAGCTCCGGAAGGCTGAACGGCCGGACCACCGAACGCCGCTGCGGCAGGCGTCTCAGGTCCCGGCAGGGATTCGGGATTCCGATCTGTCGCTCGCGCTCGGCCAGCAACTGACCGAGTACATCGAGGATCCGATTGATCCGCCGCGGGCTGCGAGCCATGCCCGATGGGCCGCAGGACCTCGCCAGCGCAGTGCGGAATTGCAGGACATCGCAGCGGCCGAACTCGTCGACCTGCCGGCCTTCGAAAGCGGGCAGCAGATGCGCCCGCAGGATGACCATGACCGCATCCTGGGTCGTCGGCCGCCAGGCGACCGCCATGGCCTCGAACCAGTCCAGCGCGAACGCGGTCAGCGCGACCTTGCCGGGGCTGCACTGGACCTGTGACCTGGCCGCGTTGAACTGAAGCACCGTACTCACGACAGGTGCTCCCCCGCGATGCCGGCGCTGATGGCGCCCCGTGCCAGGGGCGCCTGCTCCCTGGCGATCGCCGAGTCGGTGCATGCAGTCCTGCGGGCAAGTCCGTCAATCAATGCAGCCAGCCACCGCACCGCCGCCAAGTGGCTGCGGGCATGGCGAGCCTCATCGATGGCTGCCCGGCGAACCTGATCGACGCCCGGCAGATCGACATCCGGCAAGGGAGTCCGCCAATAGGCCTCATCTGCTTCCGTCCACTCATGGGCGAGTTCATGGGCGATCCGGAGGGACTGCTCGTACCTGGCCTCCCGAACGCGGGCCTGGAACGCCAGCTCCAGCAGGGCGGCCATGAATGCTTCGTCCTCGGGATGGCCTGCCAGGTCGGCGAACTGGGACGGGCACAGGCGCGGCAGTCCGAGGACCCGCAGCGCGGCGTTGGTGGTGAAGGGGTTCATCGCATCTGCTCCGTGGCACCGGGAAGTCCGGTATCCCGAGCCTGTCCAATGCCAGGAACCGGCTAAGCCAGCGGGTGTTTTGCCGGTTTCCCCGGGGGAATTTGGCTTTTGCCGTTTTCCTCGTGATTTAGGGCGGCGGCCAAAGCTGGCATTCCGGATGGGCCAGACCTGCTGGCGCCACCTGGATCGCTGATGACCAATCCAACTGCCGAAGCCGGCACAACCAACCGGCGTGCCACACCCCCTCCCCTGTCCATGCGGGATGCGAGGTTCATTCGTCGCGCTGCCACCGCGGGACTGGCGATCATCCTCTTGGCTCCCTTCTTCAGGGGACCGCTCCTGGTGGCGTTGCTGATCCATGCCCAGCGCCGGCTGCGCTGGTCCATCCAGACCGGACATCTTCGCGACGCATCGAAGCGGTTCAGAACGCAGCACGGAAAGGCTGCCCGTTTCAGCCCCGGCTACCTGATCGAGCGTATCCGCATGCGCGCCGGGACCATGGCTGTATGGCTGCTTATCGTGCAGACGCCTTCGATATTCACGGCGGCGCTGTTTGCCGGCATGGAAGGCGACTCGAGCGACGTCATGGCAGCCTGGCGGGTGCTCCACGCCGTCCAGTTCGTCCTGGTCATCGTGGTGGTGTTCCGATTCTTGGCCGGGTTGAATCGAGAGCAGCGACGCCTGGCCCGGAAAGATGCGGGTACGGCCCAATGACGATCTCCCCCGAGTTGCTAAGGCACGCAGTCGCGGCGGCGGCATGGGCAGAGGAGAGCGGCTGGCCAACCCGCCAGCGCGATATGGAGATCGCGATCGATGTCTACGGGAGGCCGGCCCACCACCGGTGGTGCCTCACGGCCGCACTCGACCGTGCGTTGCGTCGCAGTGGCTCCGACGAAGGTCTTACTCACCGGCTCGTGCTGTGCCGCCTGGGTCTCCGGTTCCTTGAAGCGAACGACCCCTCGACGGGAGGCAGGTCATGAGCGTTTGCGGGGCCGGCTGGTGGCACTCTTCCTGGCACGGCGGGGACGCTTGGCCTGTGCGGCTTCGATCGACTCTTGGAACTCGGCGACGAACTCGGTCAGGTCCAGACCCAGGGCATTGCACAGTTGCCAGAGTTCGACCGTGTCCAGGCGCCGGACGCCACGCTCGATGTCGCTGATGAAGCTCTGCTTGCGGCCGAGCACTTCGGACAGCGCTGCCTGGGTGATGCCGACCTCTTCCCTGGCGGCACGCAACTGCCGTCGGAGGACGGCGGCTTCCGCGCTGTAAAGGGTCTTTGGCATCGGTCGCTCCACGCGAGTGCGACCGGAACCGTATATGTGATATTTCTATATCCGATCTTCAGATATAGCCAGATCAAAAGGATCGCCCATGAGCATCGACCTGCTGCAACTCGTTCTGCTGGAACCGTCCCCGTCCACACTGGACCTGCTCTATCTGCTGGATCCCGGCGACGAAGCCGACGCGATGATCCTCGAGTCGATGGCGCGCATGCATGGCGTCGATGCAATGGAGCTCGACCCCATGTCGGACTCACCACATGACCTCTTGGAAGAAACAAGCCCGCGCGCCGCCCAACTCCATGAGATCGGCGAGGGACTGGATAGCTATGCATGGTCGTTCTGAAGCCTGCCCCTTGGCAAACACCACTCAAGGAGGAACCAAGGAATGAAGTCAGCCCTGAAGCGCAACCGCCCGGCCATATGCGCTGCCTTGGCAATGCTCGTCATGGCCCTTGCCTCGCCGGCCACTGCCGCGGAAATCGTTCCAGTCAAAAAGCAGAAATTCAAAGTCTCCGAACTCCAGGACAAGCCCGGACTCAGGGTGATCGCCACCAGTCCGATGACGGTCAAACTCGGTGGCATATACGGCGTGATGGGCTATCGCTGGGTCCTGGAAGAAGGCACCTACAAGGATCTCCGGACCGCGGTCGTTGACGGACGAGAAGTGGCCTTCGTGCCAGTGAGGGAAACTGGTGGCGACGGAGGCGGCGTCGCGGGTGGGACCGGCTCGCTGGGAGCCTGCTATACGCCCGCCGGAAATTTCATCCTGCTGGACGTCAACACCGGCGATGTGCTCGAACGCGGCATCTGGCGCTACGAGGTGGCTCAATCCTGTGGAGGCGGCGCCAAGCTCGAGTGGCGCTACAAGATGTCGAAGATCTCCGAGCCAGGCAACGTCAGAATTGTCTGGGGGCAGGATTGGATCGAGATGGATCAGCGGGCAGCGGATCGCCAGAGCCACACGCAAGGGTTGGAAACCATTGCTGAAGCCCGACTGGACGCCGGCACACGCGAAGACAAGCAGAAGATCGGCACACGCATCTGTCGCATCGAAAGCGGCATCCGATATGTCGGCTATACCGAAGCGGTCAGCCCGGACAATGGGAAAATCCAGATCCGGGTTGGAGGGTGTACAGATTTTTGTGTAACCGGCGATGGGGTTCACTGCTGAGGAAGCCTTTCCTCGTATCGG
>NZ_BAAAZU010000008.1:0-91322 GCF_039537065.1 Luteimonas lutimaris
CCGGAGCGGTATGCTCCCCAACCTGGACTCTACTAAGTAGCAAGTGGCCCTGAGAAAGGGGGCAGGTCATCTCCACTTGAACCTCAAATTGGTTTCTCCCGTGCAGTCCGCGCGGGCAACCTGCTGGCAATCGCTGGTACCGCCCCTATCGCACCTGACGGTTCCGTGGCAGCACCGGGTGATGTCTATGGCCAGACCAAACGATGCCTTGACATCATTGCTGTTGCCATAAGGGATGCTGGCCTGAACATGGAGGACGTGATCCGCACCCGGATCATGCTCACCAATATCGAATCCTGGCGGGACGCGGCGCGGGCACATGGAGAATATTTCGCCAGGATCAAGCCGGCTTGCACATTCGTGGAGGTCGTGCGTTTCATTGATCCGGGTTGGCTTGTCGAAGTGGAAGCCGACTGCGTTGTCGACGCAACTTAGGGACCTGAGCTTGGGGCCTTCCAATGCATTCAAGCCGACGTAGTTCCGCGGCGCGGATCAGTTCAAACGCCAGGGGACACATCCTGTTTCACCTGTCACATGGAAAATCTAAATGCCAAGTTTTTCGCACTGCGCCATGGCTGCCACACTGCTGGTCCTGCTGGCTGGATGTAGCAAAGTCGAGATCCAGTACTCCGGGGATACGTCGGCATCCGATAATCAAAAGGGTCTTGCCACTGCTGGGATCATTGGATACTTCGCAAAAGAGGAAGCCTGCGTGTCCGTTGCACGCATCAGTATCACTGCTCCGGTACAGTCACCGGAGGCTGGGCCGGTTCGTGAGCTGTGGGATGCGACAGGTTGCGGAAAGGACCAGAAGTTCACGGTGGAGTTCGATCGCGGCTCAGACACCGTGAAGGTTGATCCAGCTTCGTAGATCAGTCTCCTGGCAGTTAGTTCAACCCGCCGATTCGTTGCAACTTGTCCAAGCTGCGCCCGCTTTGCAGCTTGGTCGGGCATTAGGGCTTACTCCCGACTATCTGGGAGGATTGCCCACCCGTTCGTTACTCCGGAGGCTCCAAGTCGATGCCGGAGTGCAGCCTTCCCGGTCACAGACAGTCACGTCGGCATGGAGATTGGGCATGACAATCAAGATTTATGGCCATCCTTTCGCGTCGTTTGCCTGGAAGGCTTTCATCGCAGCGTACGAAAGGGATGTGCCGTTCGAGTTCTGCATGGTCGATCCCGATCATCCGGAGAATTCGGCCCGCATGGCTGAACTGTCCCCGACGGGGCAGTTCCCGGCCCTTGTCGATGGCGACCGCCATGTGACCCAGTCCAACTCGGTGATCGAGTACCTCGACCGATTCGGCGATGCGCCACCAATGATTCCCGGCGATCGTGATGCTGCGCTGGACGCCCGCATGCTGGCTTGCGTATTTGATTCGTACGTGTCTGTTCCCGTCCAGCACATCGTTGGCGAGGCACTGCGTCCGGAGGGCCAGCAGGACGAGAGCCGCGTAGCAGAGGCCAAGGCAAGGCTGGACAAGTCGTATGCGTGGCTGTCCAGCCGCATCGGCGATGGCTGGGCGAGCGGGGAAAGCTTCAGCATCGCCGATTGCGCGGCGGCGCCGGCGCTGTTCTACGCTGACTGGGTACATCCAATTCCACCCGGCGCGCTCAAGGCCTATCGGACCCGGGTGCTCGAACATCCTTCAGTGGCCCGCGTCGTCGACGAGGCGCGCCCCTATCGTTCGTTCTTCCCGCTTGGCGCGCCGGATCGTGATTGACTGTGCCGGCAGTCCGTTGCGGCAGTGGACCGCGCTGCGCGGCTTGCCGCCGGTTGAACCCGGGCGTGGCTGGTTCCAGGGAGCGCCGTGCGGCACGGACCGCGGTAAAGTCCACGCTCCCGCCTGCGTGGATCCTTCCTGCACATGCTGAACATCTTCCGCCGCTCCCGTGATCCGAAGTTCGACATCGCGGCCATCGGCGATCACTGGCTGGCGTGGCCGCTGACGCATGACGGCGTGTCCGGCACGCTGCACGTGCGGCAGTTGCCGTTCGATCTGCCGCGGCAGGAGTTCCCGTTCGTGGCGCTGGCGTGGATGGACGGTGCGGAAACGCGCGGCACGGACTCGGCCGTGTTCCGTTCGCTGAAGGGGGTGCTGGAGAAGCGGGGCAGCGGCCTGATCGTCTTGGTCCACGAGACGCCGGGACGGGTGTACTGGTACGCCTACGCGGCCAGCGCGAAGATCCTCGATGAGGCGTTTGCGTCGCTCGACAACGAGGCGCTGCACTGGGGCATCAACGAGGACCGGGGCTGGCCCGAGTACGACAACGCCAAGGGGCTGGTCGGCGCCTGACGGCGGTGTGGAGGCCGGGTAGCTCCGCGCGGCTGGACGCCGTCGCGCGGGGATGAATTCGACCGCAAGGCGTGGATATCGTCGTATCGTCCCCACTTCCATCATGGCTCCGCCAGACAGGCGAAGGAGCCCACATGAAGGCGATGACGAACCGGATTACCGCAAACCAGGCCGCGACGGCCACCGAGCGCGATCCGCGCTGGGCGGCGGTGCTGGCGCGCGATGCGGCGGCAGACGGGCGGTTCTGGTACTCGGTGCGGACCACGGGTGTGTATTGCCGGCCCTCGTGCGCGTCGCGGCGGGCGCGGCCGGAGAACGTGCGCTTCCACGACAGCCCGCAGGACGCCGAACGCGCAGGCTTCCGGCCGTGCAGGCGCTGCCGGCCCGACCGGCCGGATACCCACGCGCGCCATGCGCAGCTGGTTGCCGCCGCGTGCCGGACGATCGAAGACGCCGAACAGACGCCGGACCTGGCGACGCTGTCGGCGCAGGCCGGGCTGAGTCCGTTCCATTTCCACCGCGTGTTCAAGGCCGCGACCGGGCTGACGCCGCGGGCGTATGCGGCCGCGCAGCGCGCGAAGCGGGTGCGCCGCGCGCTGGCGCATGGCGATTCGGTGACCGCGGCGGTCTACGACGCGGGCTACGCGTCCAGCGCCCAGTTCTATGCGCAGGCGGGCGAGGTGCTGGGCATGCGCCCGCGTGACTACCGCGACGGCGGCGCCAATACCGCGATCCGTTTCGCGGTGGGCGAGTGCTCGCTGGGCGCGATCCTGGTCGCGGCCAGCGAACGCGGCCTCTGCGCGATCCTGATCGACGACGATCCCGACGCGCTGGTGCGCGAGCTGCAGGATCTGTTCCCCAAGGCCGAACTGATCGGCGGCGACGCCGGGTTCGAGCGGCTGGTGGCGCAGGTGGTGGGCTTCGTCGAGGCGCCGGGGATCGGCCTGGACCTGCCCCTGGACGTGCGCGGCACCGCGTTCCAGCAGCGCGTGTGGCAGGCGCTGCGCGAAATCCCCGCGGGCCAGACGCTGTCGTACGCGCAGGTCGCCGAACGCATCGGCGCGCCGAAGGCCACGCGCGCGGTGGCCGGCGCCTGCGCGTCGAACAAGCTGGCGGTGGCGATCCCCTGCCATCGCGTGGTGCGCAGCGACGGCGCGCTGTCCGGCTACCGCTGGGGCGTGGAGCGCAAGCGCGCGCTGCTCGAACGCGAGGCGCAGGCGTGAACGCGCGGGTGGTCACGACGGGCGATGCGGGCGTCGATGCGGCGGTCGCCGCGCGTGTCGATGCACTCGACTGGGCGCGGATCGGACGCGAACTGGATGCGAACGGCCGCGCGGTGGCAGCCGGGCTGCTTGCGCGCGATGCCTGCGAGGCGCTCGCCGCGCAGTACGACGACGACGGGTTGTTCCGCAAGCGCGTGGTGATGGCGCGCCACGGCTACGGACGCGGCGAGTACCGGTACTTCCGCTATCCGCTGCCGGACACGGTGCAGGCGCTGCGCGCGGCGTTCTATCCGCACCTGGCGCCGGTGGCCAACCGCTGGAACGAGGCGATGAAGCTTGATGTGGCCTATCCGCCACGGCACGAGGATTTCCTCGCGCATTGCCGCGCCGCGGGGCAGTCGCTGCCGACGCCGCTGCTGCTGCGCTACGGCCAGGGCGACTACAACTGCCTGCACCAGGACCTGTACGGCGAGCACGTGTTTCCGCTGCAGATCGCGGTGTTGCTGTCGCGGCCGGGGGACGATTTCGAAGGCGGCGAGTTCGTGCTTACCGAGCAACGGCCGCGGATGCAGTCGCGGGTGGACGTGGTGCCGCTGCGGCAGGGCGATGCGGTGGTGTTCGCGGTGCATCGGCGACCGGTGGCGGGCGCGCGCGGCATGCATCGCGTCAACATGCGCCACGGCGTGAGCCGGCTGCGCAGCGGCCGTCGCCACGTGCTCGGTGTCATCTTCCACGACGCTGCCTGACACGGGAGGCGCGGACATGCCGACGGTCATGCGCGAACTGTTCGACGATGCGGGCGCGACGCAGTTCGACGACGGTGCGTGGTTGCTGCGCGGTTTCGCGCTGGAGCGCGAAGCCGCATTGCTGGCGGCGATCGAGACGGTCGCCGCGCAGGCACCGTTCCGGCACATGGAGACGCGGCGCGGGCTGCGCATGTCGGTAGCGATGACCAACTGCGGCGAGGTCGGCTGGGTAAGCGACCGGCGCGGCTATCGCTATGCGCCGCGCGATCCGCTGGGCGGCGGGCCGTGGCCCGTGATGCCGGAGGCCTTCGCGGCGCTGGCAGGGGATGCGGCGCGGGCCGCCGGATTCGAAGCCTTTGCGCCGGACGCATGCCTGGTCAACCGTTACGTGCCGGGCACGCGGCTGTCGCTGCACCAGGACCGCGATGAACGCGACTTCGATGCACCGATCGTGTCGGTGTCGCTGGGATTGCCGGCGACGTTCCTGTTCGGCGGCCTGGCGCGTTCGGACCGCACGCGGCGGATCGCGCTGCGGCACGGGGACGTGGTGGTGTGGGGCGGGGCGTCGCGGCTGTTCCATCACGGGGTGTTGGCGCTGGCGGACGGGGTGCATCCGGTGATGGGGGCACGGCGGATCAATCTGACGTTTCGCAAGGCGTTGTGAGGCGGGGTTTTGTTTTTGCCGTTGCAGTGTTTTTGCTGTTGCTATTGCTGTGCCTTTGATCTTCGAGCCTTGGAGCGAGCCGAGCATCGCAGGACGACGGGGCCGAAGAGCGGGTCTTGTTCGAGCGCAGCGAGTTTGGGCCGCGTGCCCCCTCGTCCGGGAAACGCAGGAGTCCGGGCCGGCGCAGCCGGTCCGGATTGCGTCAGGTGACGGCGGTTTGACTCGCGCTTCAGCGCGGAAGCTGTTGTTCTTGAACTTGACCTTCTCAAGCCAGATCAAGATCAACAGCGTTTCGCGCGCTGCGCGCGCGAGCCACCTTTCTTTGCTTGTGCAAAGAAACCTGGCGCAAAGAAACACACCCCGCCTGCGCGCCCGCCGCTGCGCGCCGGGTCCGCGGAGCCGACGGGATTTTCCGAGGGGGCATCCTGCCCCCGCGGAAAACGCCGCACATCCATGTGCGGCGCCCCTGCGGGGTCTTGTCCGCCGGCTCCGCCGCTACGGAGGGGCCCCGAAGGTCAAGAGCAAGATCAAGGGCAAGGGCAACGGCAACGGCAACGGCTCGCGCTTGCGCGCGTTGCCGCGCTGCTAGCTCCCTGCGCCGCAGGTGGTGTCGTTGAGGATCTTCGTCACCCGGGCGAATTCTTCCTGCAGCGCGGCCTTCTGGCCGCCGGGGGCGTAGCGCCAGGTGGATTCGATTTCGCGCTGGCGCTGTTTCCAGCCGTCGCAGGCGGCGCCGTCGGGGACGCGGGCGCAGAGGTCGTATTTCATTTCGCAGGCCTGGCCACCGGCGCGGTTGGGGTCGCCGGCCAGGCCGGTGGTCTGCAGGGTGACGCAGCGGGGCTTGGGTTCGGGGTCTTCGCTCAGGTAGTGGTCGTCGTCCCAGGTGTTGCACTGGTACAGGGGCGGCGGCGGGAGGCGTTCCGCGTCGGCGATATCGGCGGGCAGCGGGGCTTCCGGGCGTTCGGGGGCGGCGGGTTTCTGCTCCGGCTCGGGCTCCGGCTCCGGAACCTGGGTGACGATCGGCGGCGGTGTCTTGAAGCGCGGGATCACCATCGGCGATTCGACCTTCTGCACTTCCTGCTTGCTGCCCTTGGGGCAGGGCACGCCGTTCTGGATGGTCAGCGCGCCGAGGGCGTCGGTGCAGCGGTAGATGGTGTCGGTGCGGGAGTCCTGGGAATGGGCGAGCGTTGCCGCCGCCAACAGCGCGGCTGAAAACAGAAGGCGACGCATTCAGGCTCCTCCGCAATCTTCCGACAGGCGCGCGCTGATGCCGCGCTCTTCGACGTTCAGTGTCTCACGCTCGTTGGCCTGGGCGTTGAAGCGGCGGTGGCGGATCTCCTCGCGGCGGTCGCGCAGCACGGAGCAGGTTTCGGCCTGTGGCAGGACGTGGCATTCGTCGCGCACCCATGCGCCGCCGCTGCCGTAGTTGTGACCGGGGTTGCGATGCCCGTGAGCCGGCGGGGGTGGGGGCGGCGTGGTTTCGGCGCTGCGGAAGCGCAACTGGGGCGGGCCGTTGCCGCCCGACGAGCCGCCGGTGGAGGGCGGTGGCGGTGCCGTCGTGCCGGAAGATGCGCCGCCGCCGCCGCCGCCGCCGCCGGCGTGGCCCGTGCCCCGGTTGCCGCGGCGCGGGCCGGCGGGCTGCCACCAGCCCCAGCCGCCTGCGACCCAGCGCGGATTGCCCTCGCCGTCGTCGCTGGTGTAGCGGCTGCCGTCGTCGCGGATGCATTCGTACATCGGCTTCGGCGCGTGCCGGGCGACGTCCGGTGGCGGTGGTTCCGGAGCGGGTTCCAGCGCCGCTGGGACGACGGGTTCGGCGCGCGGAGGCGGGTCGGTGGGCTGGATCATGCGCCGCGCCTGCTGTTCCTGCCCGCTGGCGCAGGGCGCGTCCTGCACGGTCAGGTGGCCGCTGGCGTCGGTGCATCGGTAGATGGTGATGTCGCTGTCCTGCGCGACCGCGCCGCCGACGCCCGCGGCCAGCAGGGGCAACAGCAGCAGGCGGGGCAGGCGGCTGGCCATGGCCGCATTCTGCGCGCGTAGGGGCGGGAGGTGAAGTGACAGGGGTCGCGTAAGCGGCGCAAACCGCGCAAACGGCGTTTGCCGGCTCCTTCGGCGGCTCAGGCGCGCAGTTCGGCGCCGCTGCGGGCGTCGCGGATCGGGGTCGGGCGGGCCAGGCCGCCGGTGTCGCCGGGCACGCAGCCGTCGATCGCCGCGAGCAGGGCGGGATCGAGGGCGGCCGCGGTGCGCGGGGGCGGGGCGCCGGCCGGATTGGCGCTGGTGGAGACCAGGGCGCCACCGAAGGCTTTGCACAGTGCGATCACCGCAGGATGCGCGCTGACGCGCATCGCGACGCCGTCGTGGGCGCCGGTGATCCAGCGCGGCACGCGGGCGGTGGCGGGGATGATCCAGGTGTGCGGGCCGGGCCAGGAGGCGAGCACGGTATCGCGGCGTTCGCGCGGCAGGTCGGCCCAGTCGGCGAGGCCGTCGAGCTGCGCGACGGAGGCGGCGACCAGGATCAGGCCCTTGTCGACGGGACGCTGCTTGACCGCCAGCAGGCGCAGCACGGCGGCTTCGTCGAGGGGATCGCAGCCCAGGCCCCACACCGCCTCGGTCGGATAGGCGATGACGCCGCCGGCGCGCAGGGCGGTGGCGGCTTGGGCGGGGGAGAGCTGGGGCATGGCGCGATTGTAGGACCTGTCGCCGCGACTTCTGCAGGAGCGGTTTCAGCCGCGGGCTTTCTGCTCCCCTGCCTTCGCAGGGGAGGAGTGAAGGCAAGGACTCGCGGCTGAAGCCGCTCCTGCCAGGGCAGGGGTCAGAAGGGGGCGTCGTCGTCGGCGGGAGCGGCTTTCTTCGCGGCGGCCTTGCTGGTGGCCTTCTTCGCGGTGGTCTTCTTCGCCGCTTTCTTTGCCGTGGTCTTCTTCGTGGTTTTCTTGGCCGTCTTCCTGGCAGCCGCCTTCTTTGCCGGCGCCTTCTTTGCGGCGGCTTTCTTCGCCGGCGCCTTCTTCGCCGCGGCCTTCTTGCCGAAGCGGCCGCGCATCGGCTTGCCGGTTTCCTCCATCAGCTTGACCACTTCCTCCAGCGTCAGCGACGCCGGTTCGCGGTCCTTGGGGATGCGGCCGTTGAGCTTGCCGTCGCTGATGTAGGGGCCGTAGCGGCCGTTGAGGACCTGGATGTCGCTGCCCTCGAACTCCTTGATGATGCGGTTTCGCGCGATTTCTTCCTTTTCCTCGATCAGGAACACCGCGCGGGCCAGATCGACGGTGTACGGGTCGTCTTCCTTCTTCAGCGAGGCGTAGGTGCTGCCGCGCTTGGCGAACGGACCGAAGCGGCCGATGCCGACGCTGACTTCCTCGCCCTTGTCCTCGCCCAGCTTGCGCGGCAGGCGGAACAGATCGATCGCCTGCTCCAGGGTGATCGTGTGCATGCTCTGGCCGGGGCGCAGCGAGGCGAAGCGGGGCTTTTCCTCCTCGTCCTCGGCGGTGCTGCCAATCGCGGCATACGGCCCGTAGCGGCCCAGGCGCACGCTGACCGGCTTGCCGGACTTGGGGTCGGTGCCCAGCTCGCGCGCGCCGGTGGCCTGGCTGCGGTCGACGCTCTCGGTCTTCTCGTCGACCAGTTCCTTGAACGGGCTCCAGAACTTCTCCATCAGCGGCACCCACTCTTCCTCGCCGCGCGACACCGCGTCCAGCTCGTCCTCGAGCCTGGCGGTGAAGTCGTAGTCGACGTAGCGGGTGAAGTGCGTGCTGAGGAAGTTGGACACCGCGCGGCCGACATCGCTGGGGCGGAAGGCGCGGCCTTCCATCTCCACGTACTTGCGGAACAGCAGCGTCTGGATGATCGAGGCGTAGGTCGACGGCCGGCCGATGCCGTATTCCTCCAGCGTCTTGACCAGCGAGGCCTCGGTGTAGCGCGGGGGCGGCTGGGTGAAGTGCTGGTCGGCGTGGATGCGGTCGAGCGGGATGCGGTCGCCGGTCTTCATCGGCGGCAGCTTGCGGCCCTCGTCGTCGTCGTCCTTGCCCTTGCTGTCCTTGCCTTCCTCGTAGACCGCGAGGAAGCCCGGGTCGACCACGGTGGTGCCGCTGGCGCGGAAGCTGTGTTCGCTGCCGGCGGCCAGGTCCACGGACACGGTGTTGAGCGTGGCCGGCACCATCTGCGAGGCGACGGCGCGCTTCCAGATCAGCTCGTACAGGCGGCGCTCGTCGTCGGACAGGAAGCGCGCCACCTGCGCCGGGGTGCGCAGCGCGGAGGTCGGGCGCACGGCCTCGTGGGCCTCCTGCGCGTTCTTGGACTTGGTGGTGTAGGCGTTGGGCTTGTCGGGCAGCGCCTTGGTGCCGTAATCGCGGGCGATGACGTCGCGGATCTCGCCCAGCGCCTCGACCGACAGGTTCACCGAGTCGGTACGCATGTAGCTGATCAGGCCGACGGTGCCTTCCTCGCCGATCGCCACGCCCTCGTACAGCTTCTGCGCCACCTGCATGGTGCGGCGGGTGGTGAAGCCGAGCTTGCGCGAGGCTTCCTGCTGCAGGGTCGAGGTGGTGAACGGCGCGGCGGGGCGGCGCTTGCGCTCCTTGCTGGCAACGTCGGTGACGTGCAGCGCGCCGTTGGCGGCGGCCACGATGCGCCGGCGTGCTTCCTCGGCGGTGTCGCCGTCGGTGACGGTGAACTGTTCGAACTTCTTGCCGTCCAGGCGGGTGAGCTTGGCGGTGAAGGCCTGCGCGGGGTGCGCGCATTCGGCCTCCACGGTCCAGTACTCGCGGGCGACGAAAGCCTCGATTTCCTCCTCGCGCTCGACGATCATCCGCAGCGCCGGCGACTGCACGCGCCCGGCGGACAGGCCGCGCTGCACCTTGCGCCACAGCACCGGCGAGAGGTTGAAGCCGACCAGGTAGTCCAGCGCGCGGCGCGCCTGCTGGGCGTCGACCAGATCGTCGGAGATCTGCCGCGGCTGCGCCATCGCCTCGCGGATCGCGCGCGGCGTGATCTCGGTGAACACCACCCGCTGCAGGGTCTTGCCCTTGAGCAGGTCGCGCTCTTTCAGGATCTCGGCGATGTGCCAGCTGATCGCCTCGCCCTCGCGGTCCGGGTCGGTGGCGAGGTAAATGCCTTCGGCGGACTTGGCGGCCTTGGCGATCGCGGCGACGTGCTTTTCGTTCTTGTCGATCAGGTCGTAGCGCATCCGGAAGCCGTGCTCCGGGTCGACCGCGCCCTCCTTCGGCACCAGGTCGCGGACATGGCCGTACGAGGCCAGGACGGTGAAGTCCTTGCCCAGATACTTGTTGATCGTCTTGGCCTTGGCGGGCGACTCGACGATGAGGAGGTTCTTGGCCATGGCGGGCGGGGTTGTCCTTGCGCTGCGTGCGGGCGGGTGGGGCTGGCACTATAGGTTGCGGCAGAAGATAACGCCCGCAGCCTGGGCCGCGGGCGTTCACATATATATAGTGGAATCACGCCGCGGGCAGCGCTGTCAAGCGCCCCGGCCCCGGCCGGGGCGCCGTCAGTGCGCCGCGAAGGACGCCACCAGGCCGATGAATGCCAGCGCCAGGCCCGCCAGCAGCAGCCCCGCCACGGCCAGGACCACCCAGGTCAGCGCGCCCAGCTCCTCGCGCTGCTGGTCGGCATGGGCGGTGAAGGCCCAGCGGTCGACGACCACCGTGTCGCAGACCATGTCGTGCAGGGCCTGCTTGCGCGCGGTGAAGGCGACCATCAGGTAGCCGACCAGCAGCAACAGGGCGCTCAGGAGGGTGGCGAAATGGCGCCCGAAGCCGCGCCAGAAGCTGCAGCCGCTGCCGTCGCTGCGGACCACCTTGATACCGATCGCCATCTTGCCGGGCGTGGCCTGGTTGGATGAGGCGTAGAAGAATCCGTAGTAGCAGGCGGCGACCAGCAGGCCGCCGATCTGCGTGACTGTCTGGATGGCCAGCAGGCTGCTCGTGGCGAAGCCCTGCGTGGCGCCCATGAGACCGCCGATCAGGGCGCCGGTCATGCCGCCGAGGACGGCCAGGATCACCGCGTCGATGAAATACGCGGCCACCCGCTTCCAGAAGCCGGCGTAGACCACGTGCCCGTCCAGATGGATCTCCGCCGCGCGCTGCACCGGCGCCCGTGGCGGGGCGTAGGGCGAGTCCGGCTCCGCCACCGCGTAGGGGTTGTAGCCGTGGCGCGGGGCAGCGTGGGCGGGGCCGGCCATGGTCGCGGCCGGCGGTGCGGATGCCATCACCTCGTGCATCACGCTGCGCCAGGGCTGCCACTGCGCCAGGCCTTCGCGCCAGACGAGGGTCTCCGGTGCGAGCTGGCCGCCGGCGTGCAGTCCGGCCATGTCGGCGTCGCCGACCGGGCCGAGGCGGTTGCGCTGGTCGTCGCTGTAATACCACTGGGCCATGTGCGGCAGTCCTCTGGATCGTTCGTGGAAGGCGGCTCAGTCGCCGCGGCAGGGCACCGGGCGGTAGCGGTCGGGCAGGTCGCCGCCGCTGCAGTCCCAGTCCACCAGGTCGCCGTCGCGCACGGCTTCGTACACCAGCGTCCGGCCCTCGACGGCGCTGTCGCCGTGCAGGGTGAATTCGAACGCGCAGTTGCCCCCGGCCAGCGTGCCGAAATGCACCGTCGGGCCCTTGTCCTGCGCCTGGAAGCGCTGCAGCAGGGGCGCGAAGTCGTTATCGCCGGGGCAGCGGCCGTGGGCCTGGCTGAACTCCTCGACCGCGCGCTGCATGGCCGACGCCGCGCCGATGATGCCGGCGGTGGAATTCGCGCGGATGGTGTAGTCGTGGTAGGCGGGGACCGCGATCGCCGCCAGGATCGCGATCACCGGCACCGCGGCGACCGCGGCGACGATGGCGACGATCGCGCAGCCCGACAGGCCGCGCTTGGGCGGCGGTGCCGCGCCCCCGACGCCGGGGCCGGGCCGCGACGCGACGCCGGGCGGAGGCGGGGGTGGAAGCGGTGGCGGCCGCGCAGCGTCGGGGCGCACCGTGTGCAGCGCCAGCTCCTCGGCAAAGCGCTCCAGCGGCTGCCATTCCTGCACGCCGGCGTGCCAGGCGAGGGTGTCGGCCTGGATCCGGCGGTCGACGTAGCGCTCGCGCATCTGTCCGGCCGAAAGCGGCCCGACGCGGCCCCCCTGCGCGGGGTCGTGGTAGTACCAGTCGGTCATGTCGTCCCCTGTTTCCCCTTTTCCCTTCGGCGCCGGCATGCCGGTGCCTCGTCCCCTGTGGAACTTCCTTCGCGCCGCGGTCAGCCTTCGGCCGGCGTGCCGGTGTCCTGCCCGATCCAGAGGCGGTTGCCGTCCGGATCCTCGATCCGGAATTCGAGCATGCCGTAGAACGTTTCCTCCAGCGCCGGTACCTGCAGCCCGTTCGCACGCGCACCGCGGTGGAAGTCCCGCACGTCCTCCGGATACAGGTAGAGCACCGCCGTCCGCGGGATGCCGGCGTGCAGCCGGATCGACTGGTCGAGCATCAGCTCGCAGTCGCCGCAGCGCATCCGCGCCCAGCCCCACTCGTCGTGGCGGCGTTCGACGCTGAAGCCGAGCTTTTCGTAGAACGCCACGCTGGCCGGCATGTCCGCCACCGGCTGCATCGGGACAAGGCGTGTCAGGCGCATGCGGCCTCCTTGGCGCGCGCGGGTGCGGCTAGTGCACCGGCTCCGGCTCGTCGATGAACATCTGCGTTTCCATCCACGCGTACGCGGCCTCGGAGCCCGGCTGGTTGAACAGCACCATCAGCACGACCCACTTCAGGTCGTCCAGGTCCAGCTCGTCCTGGTCGAGCGCCATCGCCCGGTCGAGCACCAGTTCGCGCTGGGCCGGGTCGAGGATGCCGTGCTGCTCGAGGAACATCAGGAAGCCGCGGCATTCCAGGTCCAGCTTGTCCAGCTCTGGGCCGAAGAAGACGCGGGTGGGGCCGTCGACGCGGCGGACCGAGGCGCTGGGCCGCTGTTCGGCCAGGGCATCGAGCCAGTCGAAGGCCTTGCTGGTCTCTGCGGGGCTGAAACCGGCCTGGAGCAGGCCGCTCTGGAGGGAGTCGCGGTCGCGGGCGAGGTCCGCGTCTTCGGTGAAGTAGTGTTCGAACAGGTAGAGCAGGACGTCCAGGATGCTCTCTTTCATTTCCCCCGGCCTGCGCCCGGAGGCGCGGTGATCGCGGTGTCATGGCGCTTTCGGGCGTAGCGGCCGTGTTCCACACAGACGCGTCCTTCCAGTTCCATGAGCAGCAGCATGGATGACAGTTCGGCGGTCGTCAATCCGGTGCGTTCGACCAGCCGATCCATACCGGTTGGGTCGTGCCCGAGGGCCTGCCACAAGCGGTTGTAGTCAGGATCGTCCAGCCGGTCCGCCGCCGGGGCGTCCGGCGGGGCCGTTCCGACCCCCTGGATGGGGGCGCCCAGGCGCCGGCGCAAGGCGTCGCCGAGTTCGGCCGCCAGCGGCGCGACGGCCGCGGTGACCTCGCTGGCGGCCTCCACCAGCCCCGCGCCTTCGCGGATCAGGCGATGGCAGCCGCGGGCCATCGGGTTGTGGATCGAGCCGGGCACGGCGAACACGTCGCGCCCGGCCTCGCTGGCCAGGCGCGCGGTGATCAGGGCGCCCGAGCGCTCGGCGGCTTCCACCACCAGCACCCCCAGCGACAGCCCGGCGATGATCCGGTTGCGGGCCGGGAAGTGGCCGCGCTGGACGCCGGTGCCGGGTGGATATTCGCTGGCGACCGCGCCGGTTTCCGCGATGCGTGCGTACAGGCCGGCGTTGGCGCGCGGGTAGGGCTGGTCGATGCCGGTGCCCAGCACCGCCAGGGTGACGCCGCCGGCGGCCAGCGCGGCCTCGTGCGCGGCGGTGTCGATGCCGGCGGCCAGGCCGCTGGCGATGCCCAGGCCGGTGGCGGCGATGGCGCGGGCGAAGTCGCGCGCGTTGTCGCGCCCGCCGGCGGTGGGTGAACGGCTGCCGACCACCGCCACCGAGGGATGCCAGAGCAGGCCGGGGTCGCCGGCCACGAACAGCGCCAGCGGCGGGTTGGGGATCCGCCGCAGCAGGGCCGGGTAATCGGGGTCGTGCCAGCCGAGCAGGTGGTGGCCGGCTTCGGCCAGCCAGGCGTGGCTGCGCTCGCGCGGTGCCGGCGTCGCGGCGGTGGCCTGGAGCGCGCGCACCTGCGCGTCGTCGCAGCCGGCCAGGCGCCACGCGCGCGGACCGGCCTCCAGCGTGGCGACGGGGTCGCCGTGGGCCTCGAGCAGGGCGCGGCGCGGGGCGGCGGGGCCGCCGGCTTCGAGCAGGCGCAGCAGCGCGTCGTGATGGGCAGCAGTCATCCCGCCAGCGTAAGCCGGAAACGACGACGGCGCCCTCGGGCGCCGTCGCGTTGTGCGGTCAGGAAATCCTGAAACTCAGTACGGAGCGTCCGGATGCTTGAGGTGGTAGCCGATCCGGGTGGGCTTGGTGCTGTCCATCACCAGACCGTAGCTGACCTTGTCGTAGGTGCGGAACACGATCACGTGGCCGGCGTATTCGTCGGGCAGGCGGACCTTGCCCTCGAAGCTCTCGGCACCGGCCGGGAAGTCGGCGCTGTGTTCGACGCGGTCGACCACGTTGCTGCCTTCGCGCCAGATCGAGAACACGGTGCCGTTGTCGACGCCGTCCTGGCTGCCGACCGACAGCGCCACCACGTCGCGCGGGCCGCCGTAGGCCACCGTGTCGGTGACCGCCAGCACGCGGGCGCGGCCGTATTCGAGCTGCTGCTGCGGCGGGTGCGGGAAGAACTGCAGGTCGTAGGGCTGTGCGTCCACCGCGATCAGGCGGTCGCCGATGCGGACCTCGCGGCCGGCCTCGTCGAGCAGCACGGTGCTGGCCTCGATGCCGCCGACTTCGCCGCGGGTGACGGTGCCGATGTTCACGCGCATCAGCTCGTAGCCCAGCACCTCGCCGCCCTTGTCGGGAAACACGACGTGGTTCCAGTACTTGCCGAAGTCGACGTCGCGGCGGCCGCGGTAGTCGAGGTCGTCCTTCTCCAGCAGGTCGCAGCACATGCCCGAGCGCTCCAGGCGGGTGTAGCGCACCGTCGGCCGCACCACCAGGTAGCGCTGGCCGGGCGAGGCGGACAGGCCGCGCACGTACACCACCTGGCTTTCGCTGCCGCGCAGGCGGTCGTCCTCGAGGGCGACCACGTAGGGCAGCTGCTCGAACTGGTCGACTACGCGCAGGTCCTTGAGGAACGGCTCGATGTCCGACAGCGGGATCGCGTTGATCGGCTGGGCGACCTCGCGCGGCCCCTGCTGGACGGTGACGCGGTCCAGGTAGGCCAGGCTGATCACGTCGCCCGGATAGATCAGGTGCGGGTTGCGGATCTGCGGGTTCGCCTGCCAGATCTCCGGCCACAGCCAGGGGCGCTGCAGGAACTTGCCTGCGATGTCCCACAGGGTGTCGCCGCGCACGACCACATAAGTGTCGGGGTGATCGCCACGGATGCCCTGCGCCATGGCATAACCCGCCACCATCAGCAGTGCGACTGCAAAACCCGTGCGAAGCCCCTGAGAAAGGCGCTGAAGCATGCCGGCCATCTACTTGCTCCCCTTGGAATTTCCCGGAATTTCCCCATTCCAGCCGGGGCACTATAGCCTACAGAACCCGGCGCAACGCAAGCCCGCGGCGGCTACAATATCGGGGTCAGACCCACGGTTGTGACCGGTGCCACCCTTTGGGCGGCGATGACCTGCTTCGAAGCCGCCGCAGCCGACCCCCGGCGGGTCCGGCGCCCGCAATTCCACCAGAACCCCGCCATGTCCCTGCTTCCGATCCTCGAGCTGCCCCACCCGCGCCTGCGCAACGTCGCCGGTGCGCTGGATGCCGAACGCATCGCCACGCCCCAGTTCCAGCGCCTGCTCGACGACATGTTCGAGACCATGTACACCGCGCCGGGCATCGGCCTGGCGGCCACCCAGGTCGACGTCCACGAGCGCTTCATGGTGATCGACGTGACCGAGGCCCGCGACCAGCCGCTGGTGTTCATCAATCCGGTGATCCACCGCCGCACCGAGCAGCTGCGCGAGCACCAGGAAGGCTGCCTGTCGATCCCCGGCATCTACGCCGACGTGACCCGCGCCGACGGCATCCAGGTCGAGGCCCTCGACCGCCACGGCAAGACCTTCGTGCTGGAGGTCGACGACCTGCTGGCGACCTGCATCCAGCACGAGGTCGACCACCTCGACGGCAAGCTGTTCATCGACTACCTCTCGCCGCTCAAGCGCGACCGGGCGCTGAAGAAGTACGAGAAGCTGCAGAAAAGCCGGGATTCGTAACTGGTGATGGGTAAGGGCGGGGCGCGGCCGGAACTGCCGGCGGCGGGGATGTGGTCGAATCACCACTCACCAATGACCCATTACGGCCTCCCATGAGAATCGTCTTCGCCGGCACCCCCGAGTTCGCCGTCCCCTCGCTCGTTGCCGCCGCCCGCCGCAACGAAGTGGTCGCCGCCTACACCCAGCCCGATCGCCCCGCGGGGCGCGGCCGCGCGCTGTCGCCGTCGCCGGTCAAGCGCGCCGCGCTGGAGCGCGGGATCGAGGTGTTCCAGCCCGGATCGCTGAAGACGCAGGTCGCGCGCGACGCGCTGGCCGCGCTGAAGCCGGACCTGCTGGTGGTGGTGGCCTACGGCCTGATCCTGCCGAAGTCGATCCTCTCCATCCCCACGCAGGGCTGCTGGAACGTGCACGCCTCGCTGCTGCCGCGCTGGCGCGGCGCGGCGCCGATCCAGCGCGCCATCGAGGCCGGCGACACCCGCACCGGCGTGTGCCTGATGCAGATGGAAGCCGGCCTGGACACCGGTCCGGTGCTGCTGTCGCAGCCGCTGGACATCGGCGCCGACGAAACCGGCGGCCAGCTGCACGACCGCCTGGCCACGCTCGGCGCGCAGGTCCTGTCCGACGGCCTCGGCCTGCTGCGCGCCGGCATTCGCCCTGTCCCCCAGCCGCAGCCGGCCGAAGGGGTGACCTACGCCCACAAGCTCGACAAGGCCGAAGCGAAGCTCGACTGGTCGCAGCCGGCGGAAGTACTCGCACGCAAGGTGCGCGCCTTCAATCCCTGGCCGATGGCCGAGGCGCAGGTCGCCGGCGAGCGCCTGCGCATCCACGCCGCCGTGGCGATCGATCGCGAAAGCGACGCCGCCCCCGGCACCCTGCTGGCCGCCGGCCGCGACGGCGTGGACATCGCCTGCGGCGAGGGCGCGCTGCGGATCCGGACGCTTCAGCGGGAGGGCGGCAAGGCGATCACGGCCGCGGATTTCCTCAATGCGAGGCGGGACCTGCAGGGCGCGGGCGCGTAGGCGCGCGAACCCGCCTTTGTCGGTGCCTTTGCCTTTGCCCTTGCCCTGGCTTCTAAAGATGCGGCCGCCACTCCGATGCTGGCAGACCCGGAGGGCGCCGCACATGGATGTGCGGCGTTTTTCTACGGGACAGGATGTCCCTTAGAAAAATCCCTTCATCAGTGAATGGCCGGGTGTGCTGTTGGCACAAAGCGTTTTCTTTGGTTCGTTTCTTTGACGCTTATCAAAGAAATGAACTCGGCCGCGCAGCGGGCGAAACGCCTTTGATCTTGTCTCTGGCAGGCATGCCTCACGCTGGCGTGAAGCAAAATCCATAAGTGCAAACGTCAGAAGCTTTCGCCTTCGGCGACTTCATTTCTTTTGATGACCGTCAAAAGAAACGGAAGCAAAGAAAAACGCTTTGTGTCCAGGGCAAACCCGGCGGTTCATTGATGAAGGGATTTTTCTAAGGGACATCCTGTCCCATAGAAAAACGCTGCACATCCATGTGCAGCGCCCTCCGGGTCTGCAGGCTTGCGCAAGGGCGGCGGGATCCTTAGAAGCTGAAAGGCAACAACAAGGGCAACAGCTCGTGGCTGCGTGCGGCCGCAGGCCGCCTGGCGGAGAATGCGCGGATGAACGATGACAAGGGCGCGCGGCCGCGCGCGATGGCCGCGCAGGTGCTGGATGCGGTGCTGCACCAGGGGCATTCGCTGAAGGCGGAGCTGGCGCGGGCGTTGCCCGGGCTGGCCGACGTGCGCGACCGGGCGCTGGTGGAGGCGATCTGCTTTGCGGCGCTGCGGCAGCGGGCGCGGGCAGAGGCGGCGCTGCGGGCGTGGGTGCCGCGGCCGCTGGGCAGGCGCGACGGTGCGCTGCGGGCGCTGCTGCACGCCGGCTTCGCCCAGCTCGATCCGCTCGGGCTGCCGCCGCACGCGGCAGTGGATGCCACGGTCGGGGCGGCGCGGCTGCTCGGGCGTGCGCACCAGCGCGGGATGGTCAATGCGCTGCTGCGGCGCGCGCAGCGCGAGGGGCTGCCGGACGTGGCCGCCGACGCGGCGTGGCCGGCGTGGCTGCGCGAGCGACTGCGTGCGGACTGGCCGGACGACTTCGACGCGATCTTCGCCGCCAGCGCGGCGCCCGCGCCGATGTGGCTGCGGGTCAACCGCCGGCGCGTCGGTCGTGACGACTACGCCGTGCGCCTGCGCGAGGCCGGAATCGAGGCGTCGATCGATGACGGCCTTGCCGATGCGCTGCGTCTCGACGCGCCAGTCGCGGTGGCTGCGCTGCCCGGCTTCGACGACGGCGACGTATCGGTGCAGGACGGCTCGGCACAGGCGGTGGCCGATGCATTGGCGCCGCCAGCGGGCGCACGCGTCCTTGATGCCTGCGCCGCGCCCGGCGGCAAGGCCGCGCACCTGCTGGAGCGGGATCCGTCGCTGCGTCTGACGGCGCTCGATGTCGATCCCGGGCGCCTGGCGCGCGTGCGCGACACGTTCGCGCGCCTGGGCGTGGGCGGCGATGCCGCCTTGCGGGTGGCCGATGCCGCCGACCCTGAAGTCCTGCGCGAGGCTGGGCCGTTCGACGCGGTGCTGCTCGACGCGCCGTGCTCGGCAACCGGCATCGTGCGCCGCCAGCCGGACGTGCTGCTGCACCGCCGCGTCGCCGACGTCGATGCGCTGGTGGCGCTGCAGGCGCACCTGCTCGACGCCGCCTGGCAGGCGCTGGTGCCGGGCGGGGTGCTGCTCTACGCGACCTGTTCGATCCTGCGGGCCGAGAACGCCGGCCAGGTCGATGCCTTCCTCGCCCGCACGCCCGACGCCGCGGCCGAACCGCTCGGCGGGCGCTTCGGCCGCGCCTCCGGCGCCGGGCACCAGCGCCTGCCGGGCGAGGGCGGCATGGACGGCTTCTTCTACGCCCGCCTGCGCCGCGGCTGAGCGACCGCCGGCGTCGCGCACACGACACGAACCAAACATCGTCCGCGCATATGATCCGCGGCATGGCCACGACCAAGTCCCCGTACGACCGCGAATTCTGGCTGCTGGCCGTGTTCGCCCTGCTGGTGATCGGCGCCGGCATCGGCCTGCGCCACCCGTGGCCGGCCGACGAGCCGCGCTTCGTGCTGGTGGTGAAACAGATGTGGGAGTCGGGTGACTGGTGGTTCCCGCGCCGCGGGCAGGAGCTGTATTCGGACAAGCCGCCGCTGTATTTCTGGCTGCTTGGCGCGTGTTACGCACTGGTGCGCAACTGGACCGTGGCCTTCCTGCTGCCGTCGCTGCTGGCGTCGCTGGGCACGCTGTGGCTGACCTTCGACCTCGGCCGCCGTCTGTGGAGCCGGCGCGCCGGGCTGTGGGCGGCGGCGGCGGTGCTGTGTGCCTTCCAGTTCGCCTACCAGGCCAAGCACGCGCAGATCGATCCGACGGTGGCGTTCTTCATCATGCTCGGCTTCTACGGGCTGGCCCGGCACCTGCTGCTGGGGCCGCACTGGCGCTGGTTCTGGCTCGGTTGCTTCGCGGCCGGGCTAGGGGTGATCACCAAGGGTGTGGGCTTCCTCGCCCTGCTGGCACTGCTGCCGTACGCGTGGATGCGCTGGCGCAGCTGGCAGGGGTTGGCCGCACCCGCGCCCCGCGGCGCCGGGCGCTGGGCGCTGGGGGCGGTGGCGGTCCTCGCCGCGGTGGGACTGTGGCTGGTGCCGATGCTGTGGCTGGCGCTGTCCGGCGGCGATCCCGCGCACCGCGCCTACGTCGACGACCTGCTGTTCCGCCAGACCGCCACCCGCTACGCCGACGCCTGGCACCACCACGAGCCGGCCTGGTACTTCCTGCGGGTGGTGGCGGTGTCGTGGCTGCCGTTGTCGCTGCTGCTGCCGTGGCTGGCCAGGCCGTGGCGCGAGGCCTGGCGCGCGCGCGATGGGCGGGTGTGGTTGCCGCTGGCGACGTTCGCGCTGGTGCTGCTGTTTTTCAGCCTGAGCAGCGGCAAGCGCGACATGTACATCCTGCCGGCGCTGCCGATGCTGGCGCTGGCGGCGGCGCCGTACCTGGACGGCCTGCTCGAACGCCGCGGCGTGCGCCGGGTGCTGTTCGCGCTGGTGCTGCTGCTGGGGGCCGGGCTGCTGGCCCTGGGCGTGGCCGCGCTCGTCGGCGAGCCGGGCTTCGAGCTGAAGCTGGAAACCGGCCGCGGCATGCCGCTCGGACAGGATGGCCTGTGGTGGACGCTGGCGGCGATGGGCAGCGCGATCGTCGCCGCGGCGCTGTGGCTGCAGCCGCGCCGCGCGGTGGCGCTGGTGGCGGGGATGACCGCGGTGCTGTGGTGCGGCTGGGGCCTCGCGCTCGCGCCGCAGCTCGACGGCGAGAGTTCCTCGCGCGACCTGATGCACGAGGTGCGCGAGCTGGCCGGGCCCGGCACCGGGGTCGGGCTGGTGGCGTGGAGCGAGCAGACCCTGCTGCAGGCGCAGGGGCCGACGGTGGAGTTCGGGTTCAAGCGCACGCCGGTGCAGCAGTGGAACGACGGCATGGCCTGGGCGTTGGCGGCGCCGGATTCGCGCGTGCTGCTGGTGCTGGAAGTCGACGAGCTGAAAGGCTGCCTGCGCCGTGCCGGTGCGCGCCACGTGGGCGTGGCCAGTCGCCGTGCCTGGTCGCTGGTGTCGCCGCGGGAGGTGACGGCGGACTGCCGCTCGTTGCCGGAGACGGGTGCCGCCGTGCCGTGATCGCCGCGGGGCGGATGCGGTGTTGCCGCGCTATGTGCCAGGGCGCACGATCTCCGCGGCGCGCCGCGGCAACGCGCGCCAGGCTTCGATGACGGCCGCCGGCGTGATGTCCGAGACCCGGCTGGCCTCGCCGCGTTCGCCGCCCAGCGCGGCCACCGGGCCTTCGCCCAGCGGCATCCAGTTCGCGCGCGGCGCGGGGCCGAACAGCACCACCAGCGGGCAGTCGAGCGCGGCCGCGGCGTGCGCCGGACCGGTGTCGACCGACACCATGCCGTGCGCGACCTCGAGCAGCGCCAGCAGGCGCGGGATCGGCAGTTCGTCGGCGAGGTTGTGCACGCGCGGGTCGTTGCCGGCGGCGCGGCGGATGTCCTCGAGCACTTCACGCTCGGGCGCCGAGCCGCACAGCAGCACGTGGCCGCCGGGCACCGCGTCGAGGATCGCCTTCGCCACCGTCGCCCAGTGTCCGGGCGCCCAGTGCTTGGGATGGTCGGCGGTCATCACCTTGCCGCGCTTGTGGGTGCGCTTGTTGCCCGGCTGGAACAGCACCAGCGGCCCGTCCAGGCCGCGTCGCGCGCGCCAGTCCGCGAGGTCGGTCCGATCGGTGTCGGCCACGACCAGGCGCGGCATGCGGAACTGCGCCGGATCGATCGCAGTCGTCGGCCAGGCGTGCGCCGGGTCGCGCATGCCCAGCGCCAGCCAGCGGTCCGGCCACAGCATCGGGACCGCATCGCCGGCGCGGTCGCGGGCGACGATGTCATCCGGATGCACGCCGGCGCGCGCGAGCAGCCCGGCCATTTCCGGCTTGACGTCGCACAGGTACACCGGGCCACGTCCGCGGCGACGCAGCCAGCGCACCAGTGCCCACTGGCTGGGGCACAGCAGGTAGGGCGTCTTGCGGCTGGTGACCAGCTGCAGGTGGCCCAGCGCGGGTTCGTTTTCCAGCAGCGGCGCGGTCCACGCGCCCGAGCCGACCACGTCGACCGGGTTGCCGTAGCGCGCCGACAGCAGCCGGATCAGCGGCGTCAGCACCACGACGTCGCCGAAGGCGCCGCAGCGGATGACCAGGGGTGGCGCGGGTGGGGGCGTGGGGTTGGGCGTCGGCATGCCGGGATGATACGGGCCGCGCGGGCCGCCGCCGCGCTGCGGCTATCATCGCCAGGCAACCTGCCTGCGAACCCGAGCATGACCGATGTCCTCCTGGCCGGGCGCGAACGCTACGCGCTGCCGATCCTGCAGCCGCTCGCCGATGCATTGGCGGCGGCCGGGTACCGCGTGCACGCCTGGTTCGACGGGCCGCTGGCGCGGGCCGGGGACACGATGCCGGCGCCGGTGAGGATGGTCGACGTGCGCGGCGCGGTGGCGCTGCGGCCGATGGCGGTGTTCTGCGCGATGAACCAGGTGCCGCCATTCTTCGCCGGCGCCAAGGTGCAGCTGTTCCACGGCTTCAACGTGCAGAAGCGCGAGGACCATCGCGGCCACTTCCGCTTGCGCGGGCTGTTCGACCTGTACTGCACCCAGGGGCCGGCGACGACCGCGCCGTTCCGCGCGCTGGCACGGCAGCACCGGCATTTCGCCGTGGTCGAGACCGGCTGGCCGAAGCTCGACCCGCTGTTCCGCGACGACGGCGGCGCGGCCGCGCACATGCGCGCCCCGGCCGGCGCGCGGCCGGTGGCGATGTTCGCCTCGACGTTCACCGAGCGGCTCAGTGCGGCGCCGCACCTGTACGACGCGATCGCCGCCGAGGTCGCGCGCGGCGACCGCTACTGGCTGCTGACATTGCATCCGAAGTGCCCGCCCGAACTGTTCGCGCGCTATCGCGCGCTGGCCGGCGACAACGCCGCGTTCGTCGAGCCCGAACGGATCGTCACCGCGCAGCGCGCCGCCGACGTGCTGCTGTCGGACACCACCTCGGTGGTGCCGGAGTTCATGGTGCAGTACAAGCCGGTGGTGACGTTCCGCAACCGCGTGCCGCAGCCGTACATGCTCGATTTCGACGACCCGGCGCGCCTGCCGGCGATGCTCGACATGGCATTCTCACCGTCGGCGGAGCTGATGGCTGACATCCGGCGCCGCGCCGACGACATCCACCCCTGGCGCGACGGGCATTCGTCCGAACGCGTGATCGCCGCCACCGAGGACCTGGTCGCCGGCCGCCTGGGCGCGCTGGCGCCGAAGCCGCTCATGGCCCGCGTGCGCGGGCTGCAGATCCGCCGCGAGCTGGGCTACTGGGGGCCTGCCGCGCGCGGGTGAAACCGTCGGCCGAATGAAGCCCGGCTGACCGGCAACGGGCTCGACGCCCGAAGCGTGCCGGTCTTCATGTTCCGCACAGCCGGTTTTCAGGATTCTGTGCGTCCTTGCGCCGCCGGGCCTCCCCCATGCCCCTGATCAGGATCCTCAGTCGTGGAAACGGCCACGGCCTGAGCCGCGACCTCGGACTCGTCGCCGGCCTGCTGGCCGACGCCGGCAACACCGTTGAGCCGGTGGCCTTCAGCAACGAGAAGGGCCTGCGCTACCTGCACATGGGCGGCATGTGGCTGGAGCGTGGCTGGAAGGGGCGGGCCGACCTGCAGATCTCGCTCGAACACATTTATCCGCCGGCCCTGCCACTGGCGCGGCGCAACCTGTGGATGCCGAATCCGGAGTGGTTCAAGTCGCGCTGGCGCGACGAGCTCGGCGACCTTTCGGGCACGCTGTGCAAGACGCGCCATGCCGAAGACATCTTCGCCGGCTTCGGCTGCAGGCCGCGCTTCGTCGGCTTCACCAGCCAGGACCGGCTCGACCGCGCGGTGCCGCGGCAGCGCCGGTTCCTGCACCTGGCCGGCAAGAGCCCGGTGAAGGGCACCGAAGCGGTGCTTGAAGCCTGGCGCCGGCATCCGGAATGGCCCGAGCTGGTGGTGGTGCAGACCTCGCGCCACGCACGCGCCGGCACCGTGCCGGCGGGCAACATCGACCACCGCGTCGGCCGGATGCCGAACGACGAGTTGCGCCGGTTGCAGAACGCCTGCCGGTTCCACCTGTCGCCATCGGAAGCCGAAGGGTTTGGCCACTGCCTGGTCGAGGGCATGAGCGTGGGCGCCGTGATCCTGACCACCGATGGCGAACCGATGAACGAGCTGGTCCTGCCCGATCGCGGGCTGCTGATCGAACCGGCGCGGGTCGGGACGCTCGGTCTGGCGCGGCGCCATTTCGTCGACGCCGCCGGCATCGAGCGCGCGGTGGAGCAGGCGCTGGCGATGACCGACGCCGAAGTCGAGGCGATGGGCGCAGCCGCGCGGGTGGCGTTCGAGGCGATGGATCGCGACTTCCGCGAGCGGTTCGCCGGGCACGTGGCGGAGATGTCGCGCCATTGACTTTCGTTGGCCCAGGCTGGGAGCAGCTTCAGCCGCGGGCTCCCGGCTTCCAGTCGACGCCCTGCCGAAAGGTCCGCGGCTGAAGCTGCTCCCACTGGCCTTGTTGGCAGGACGCAGGGCGGACCTCGACGGCTTCGGGTTTGCGGCCCGTCACCACCGCAGCGGCCGCCGTGCCACCTCGCGCGCAAGCCGCGCATGCATTGCGCGCGCCTCGTCCAGCGGCAGGTAGCGCAGCCGCAGCGGCGACGAGGCACCGGCGGTATCCAGCCACAGCGTGGCCATGCCGGTGGCGTGGTCCAGCGGCGACTGGCGCAGCTCCAGCGCCTGCAGCTTGTCGATTTCCGCGAAGCGCCAGCGCCGCGACCACCAGCCGCTGCGCGCTGCGGCCAGCTGCGCGTCGACAGCGTAGCCGGCACGCCGCGCGTGGTGGCGGGCGACGAACACCGCCCACGGCAGCCACAGCAGCGCGAGCAGTCCCCACGGCCCCAGCCGCCAGCACAGCGCCGCGGCCAGCGCGAACGCGAACACGGTCCCGGGCAGGGCCAGCCGCCACCACGCGTGCGGATGCAGTGGTCGCCACTGCGCCGGTGGCCACGCGGCGCCCGGCAGCAGGTGGCGCACCAGCCCGTTGCAGGCCTCGGGCATGGCGATCGGCGCCAGTTCGCGCAGGCCGCGGCGCTGCTGCTGTTCGTTGCCGGCCACGGCCGAGTCGACATCCAGCGTGCGGCGCCCGAACAGGCGGTGCAGCAGGCCTTCGCGCAGCGTCCACGCCTGGATCCGCCGCCGCGGTGCGCTGGTGCGCAGACGGGTGAGCAGGCCGCGCTCGACGGTCAGGCGCCGGCCGTGCTCCTCCAGCCGGAAGCCCCAGTACTGCAGCAGCGCCAGCACCACCGACAGCGCGCGTACCAGCAGCAGCGCCGCGGCGACCGCGGCGGCGATCGCCAGCGCGGACTCGGCCACGCCGGGGTGGTGGCTGCCGAAGAACGCGCGCGCCGCGGCTTCGCCGCGGTCGAACACGTCGTCGGGCAGCACCGAATCGAACTGCCACAGCGCCGCGAACGCGCCGCCGACCACGATCATGCCGCGATTGGAGATCAGCCCCAGGCGCAGGATCTCGGTCGGCGGCAGCGCCAGCAGCACGCGGCCGCCGGCGTCGTGCGCGGGCGCTGCGCCGGCGGCGGGTTCGCCGGCTGCCGCGGGTAGCGCGCCGCGCCGGCGCACCACCGCCTCCAGCGCGACCGCGTCGGCCATGCGCAGCACCCGCATCTGCGCCTCGGGCTTGTCGCCGCCGGCCGATTCCAGCCGCACCTCGGCCACGTCGAACAGCCGGTGCAGCAGCGACTGGTGGATCGCCACGTTGTGGATCCGCGAGAACGGCACCTGCCGCCGGCTGCGTTCGAACAGGCCACTGTCGACCACCACGCTGTCGGCGGTGATGCGGTAGCGGAAGGTCAGGTAGCGCCACACGGCCACGATCGCGAAGCCGCCCACGGCGACCAGCGACCACAGCTGGTAGCGGTCGCCGCGGCCGAGGAACACCAGCACCAGCAGCGGCACCACGAACTGCCTGAGCTGCTGCAGCAGCACGAACAGCCACGACATCGGGTGCAGCCGGCGCGCCTGGCCGTCGCCGCCGGGCAGCGGCGGCGGGACCGCCTCAGTCGGCGTCGTCATCGTCGTCGGTCTGGTGCGCGAGGTGGTCGCGCAGGCGTTCAGCGTCGTCGGCGTCCAGCCCGGACACCGACACCGCGCTGTGGCGCGTGCCCGCGGTGTGGATGACCAGCGTGGCCAGTCCGAAACGGCGCTCCAGCGGCCCGCGGCGGATGTCCAGGTGCTGCACGCGCGAGCCGGGCACGCGCGTGTCCGACTGCCACAGCCGCCCGCGGCGCAGGCCGAAGCCGTCGGCGTCCAGCCGCCAGCGCGTATGCCGGAACCGGCGCCAGCCCAGCCAGCCGCCCAGCGCCGCCGCTGCCAGCAGGCACGCCGGCGCCAGCCAGACCGGCAGCGGCAGCGCCGCGACCACGCCCGACACGCCGGTCGCGATCGCGAACGGCAGCGCGAAGCCGAGCGCCGAGCTGGCCACGAACAGCGTGCGCGCCCTTGCCGGCAGCGGCTGCCAGCCGGTGTCCGGCGCGTCGTGTGCGGGGGCGGGGTCGCTCATCGCCTGCGCTCCAGTTCGCGGTAGGGATTGTCCTCGCCGCTGCCCGCCGGCCGCGCCTTGTAGCGCTTGTAGGTCCACTGGTACTGCGCCGGGTCGCGGCGCGCCATGCGCTCGACCGCGGCGTTGAGCGCGGTGGCCGCGGCCACCGCGTCCTTGCCGGCGATGGCCGCGGGCGCCGGTTCGAAGCGCAGCGTGAACCCGGGCCCGGCGCCGATGCGTTCGCAGCAGGCGAACAGCACCGTCGCCCCGCTGCGCTCGGCCAGCCGCCCGAGCAGGGTCATGGTCAGCGCCTGCACGTCGAAGAACGGCGCGAACACGCCGTCGCCGGCCTTGGGCTGCTGGTCGGGCAGGATCCCGACCACGCCGCCGGCCTTGAGCACCTTGAACAGCTGGCGGATCCCCGGCCCCTCGGCGCGGACCTGGGTCACGCGGTCGCCGCTGTCGGCACGCACGTGGCGCAGGAACGCCTCGCCGATCGCCGACTCGGGTGGCCGGTACAGGATCGCCAGCGGCGTGCGCGCGGCCAGCCACTGGTTGAGCAGCTCCCAGTTGCCGTAGTGCGGCGCGGCGACGATCACTCCGCGGCCGGACGCGACCGCCGCGTCGAACAGTTCGCTGCCGTCCTCGCGCCGGATCAGCGACAGGTTGCGCGCGTGCGGATGCGTCCACAGGTGCAGCGTCTCCAGCGCCTGGCAGGCAGTGGTGCGCAGCACCGCGCGCCGCAGGTCCTCGCGCTGCGACGGCAGCAGCTCCGGGTACGCCAGCTCCAGGTTGCGCATCGCGACCTCGCTCTCGCGCGCCCCCGACCTGCGCCACGCCCAGGCCATCCCCCCGCCCAGCCGGCGCAGCCACGCCCACGGCAGCCGTCCGATCGCGGCGGCGAGCAGGTACAGGAGCCAGGCGGCGAACTTGGTCATGCGGGGAGTGTAGCGAGGGGGTGGGGCGCAGATGGAAGGCGCCGGGAGAAAGCGGGCGGAAGAACACATCGTCATTCCCGCTTTCGCGGGAATGACGGCAAAAAAGTTACGCTGTCCCGACTCCCGACTCCCGACTCCCGACTCCCGACTCCCGACTCCCGACTCCCGACTCCCGACTCCCGACTCCCGACTCCCGACTCCCGACTCCCGACTCCCGACTCCCGACTCCCGACTCCCGACTCCCGACTCCCGATTCCCGACTCCCGATTCCCGATTCCCGATTCCCGGCTCCCAACCCCATGCTCAGCCTCATCCAGCGCGTCACCTCCGCCAGCGTCACCGTCGACGGCGACACCGTTGGCGCCATCGGCCCGGGGCTGCTGGCGCTGGTCGGGGTCGAGCCCGGCGACGGCGATGCCCAGGTCGAGCGGATGACCGCGCGGCTGCTCGGCTACCGCGTCTTCGCCGACGAACAGGGCCGGATGAACCGCTCGCTCGCCGACAGCGCGGGCGGCCTGCTGCTGGTCAGCCAGTTCACCCTGGCCGCCGACACGCGCTCGGGCATGCGGCCGGGCTTCAGCACCGCGGCCACGCCGGACGAGGCTGAACGGATCTTCGACAAATTGCTGGCAAATTGCCGCGAAAACCACCCGCCGGGGGTGGAAACCGGCCGCTTCGGTGCCCATATGGTCGTCAGCCTGGTCAATGACGGCCCGGTGACCTTCCTGCTGAAGGCCTAGGGCCGGCTGGCGTCCGCGACCGCGGTCGGCAGCGCCCCGCCGCTTTCCGCGTTTCCATTGGGGGCGACCAACCCCCGGTGAACGGATTCCCGGTGGCCGGGCAGGCCAGCCAGCCCCTGCGGCGGTATAATGCAGGGTTCTCTTCACTCGAATATTCCGGTGGCTCCCCACATGGCCAACGAACGTCAGGCCCCGCAGTCCGACATCAAGCAGCTGATCAGCAAGGGCCTGGAACAGGGCTACCTGACCTACGCCGAAGTCAACGATCACCTCCCCGACGACCTCGTCGATCCGGACCAGATCGAAGACATCATCGGCATGATCAACGGCATGGGCATCGAGGTGCACGAACAGGCACCCGACGCCGATACGCTGCTGCTGGGCGACAACAACACCGGCAACCGCGAGGTCGACGACACCGCGGCCGAGGAAGCCGCTGCCACGCTGACCGCGCTCGACGCCGAGGGCGGCCGCACCACCGACCCGGTGCGCATGTACATGCGCGAGATGGGCACGGTCGAGTTGCTGACCCGCGAAGGCGAGATCGCCATCGCCAAGCGCATCGAGGAAGGCCTCAACCAGATGCTGCTGTCGCTGGCCAGCTTCCCGTGGACGGTGCAGCTGCTGCTGGAAGACTGGGAGCTGCACAAGGCCGGCAAGAAGCGCCTGGCCGAGATCGTGGTCGGCTTCAACGACAACCTCGACGACGAAGTGCCCGCGCCGCCGGCCGCCGTCGCCGCGGACAAGGACAAGGACAAGGACAAGGACGCCAAGGCCAACGGCAAGGACGACGATGCCGACGGCGACGATGACGACAGCGACGATGACGACGACACCGAGGACACCGGCCCCACCGGTCCGGACCCGGTCGAGGTCGCGCGCCGCATGGACGAACTGGCCGCGCTGTACACCAAGTTCCAGAAGCTCTACGCCAAGAGCGGCGCCGGCGGCAAGCAGGCGGCGAAACTGCGCGAGGACATGGCGAACCTGTTCGTCACCTTCAAGCTGCCGCTGCCGCTGGTCGACGTGCTGGTGCGCAAGCTGCGCGAGGTGCTGGGCGAGATCAAGGACCACGAGCGCCGCATCCTCGACCTGGCCACGCGCAAGGCGAAGATGCCGCGCAAGGACTTCATTCGTTCGTGGGAAGGCAACCAGGCCAACCTGGGCTGGGTCGACGACGTGCTCAAGCGCAAGCAGAAGTGGTCCAGCGGCCTGCGCGAGGTGAAGGACCAGATCATCGCCCACCAGGAAGCGACCATCGCCATCGAGAAGATGATGCGAGTGGACCTGGCCGACATCAAGGACATCAGCCGGCAGATGGCCTACGGCGAGGCCAAGGCGCGCAAGGCCAAGAAGGAAATGGTCGAGGCCAACCTGCGCCTGGTGATCTCGATCGCCAAGAAGTACACCAACCGCGGCCTGCAGTTCCTCGACCTGATCCAGGAAGGCAACATCGGCCTGATGAAGGCGGTCGACAAGTTCGAGCACCGCCGCGGCTTCAAGTTCTCGACCTATGCGACGTGGTGGATCCGCCAGGCGATCACCCGTTCGATCGCCGACCAGGCGCGCACCATCCGCATCCCGGTGCACATGATCGAGACGATCAACAAGTTGAACCGCATTTCCCGCCAGATGCTGCAGCAGTTCGGCCGCGAGGCGACGCCGGAAGAGCTGGCCAAGGAAATGGACATGCCCGAGGACAAGATCCGCAAGGTGATGAAGATCGCCAAGGAGCCGATCTCGATGGAGACCCCGATCGGCGACGACGAGGACTCGCACCTGGGCGATTTCATCGAGGACACCAACGTGATGTCCCCGATCGAGACCACCACCGACATCAACCTGTCGGAAACCGTGCGCGACGTGCTCGCCGGCCTGACCCCGCGCGAGGCCAAGGTGCTGCGCATGCGCTTCGGCATCGACATGAACACCGACCACACGCTGGAAGAGGTCGGCAAGCAGTTCGACGTCACCCGCGAGCGCATCCGCCAGATAGAGGCCAAGGCGCTGCGAAAGCTGCGCCACCCGAGCCGCTCGGAGCAGCTGCGGAGCTTCCTCGACATCGAGTAAGGCATTCGGCACCGGAAGGAAAAAGCCCCGCATCGCGGGGCTTTTTTCATGCCTGCGCGGCAGACCTTTCCGTCCTTTCCGTCCCGTAGGAGCGGCGGAAGCCGCGAGCTTTTGACTTGCCCCTCCCCTGCGAAGGCTGGGATGGGGTGTGTCGGCGCAGCCGCAACTGACCGCAGGTATCGCACGAGTCCGCGCAACCCCCTCCCAACCCCGACGCCTTCGCAGGGGAGGGAGCAAAAGCTCGCGGCTTCCGCCGCTCCTACGGCGGCCGGGACAGCGCCGGTGCGGTGGATTACCGCATCGGCCGCAGCGGATGCGCCTCGGTGTTGAGCACCATCTCCTCCGGGTCCAGCGTGCCGGGCTCCGCGAACAGCAGGTAGAAGTACTTGAACGTCTCGGCCAGCACGAAGCTCTCCATGTCGTCGGCCTTCTCCTTTGTCACCACGCTTTCGAGCGCCGCGAAGCCGCTGTCGGTGCGCGTGTACCGCACGAAGTCGTTGAACATCGACCGCCCCATGTCGCGGTACGCCGTGTCGCCCGTCGCGCGGTACAGGTACCACGCCGACTCCACGATCTCCGGCCGCAGCGGCCACGCGGGCGCGACCACTTCGCCCTTGCGGTAGTCCCACAGCTCCGGCTCGATCCCGTGCGCGTTCCACATCGCGAACGACGAGGCCTGCAGCCGGCGCGCGCGGTCGACGTCGCCCGAGTACGCAAGCAGGCCGGGCATGAACGCGTCCAGCGCGCCGTACAGGCTGGCGGTGCGCGTGCCGGTGGCCATGTCGACGTGGCCGTACCACAGCGCGCCGTCCACTTCCTCGGGCAGGTGGCGGTTGGCCGCGGCGATGCTGTCGTCCCACATCGCCTTGCAGTCGCGGTCGCCCAGCAGTTTCCAGCACTTCCACAGGTACTCGTAGTACGAGTCGATGCGCGCGCCGATGTGCGAGTCCGTGCGCGTCCACGCACCGGTTTCGACGTCGAAACGCTCGCCCACCAGGCCGATCGGCGAGCGGCGCTTGTATGTCTCCACCAGCGCGCGCTTGGCCTTCTCGAAGTAGACCGGCTTGCCGGTCAGGCGCGACAACGTGCCGTACTCGAGCAGCAGCGTGCCGGCCTCGGCCGGGTTGCTTTCGGTGCCGTGCACCTTGCCGGTGCGCAGGTTGACGTACACGTAGGGCAGGCCGGTGGGCGAGTCGAATGCGGGCAGCAGCCGCGTGCCGAGGTCGTCGGCCAGCGCGAGCAGGCGCTCGTCGCCGGTCATCTGGTAGCCCGACAGCAGCCCGCCGAGCAGGCGGATCACGATCTCGAAGTGCTTCACGTCCAGGTCGCGGTCGAACGACAGCCGGCTGGCGATCAGCTCGCGCGCCTCGTCGGCCTGCGCGTCCAGGCCCATCAGCAGCATCGTGTCGAGCGCGTCGACCGGCGTCATCAGCAGCGACTGTCCGTACCAGTCGTGCGCGCCGTCGCTCAGCGGCAGTAGCGCGTCGTGGCCCCAGGCGTATTGCCGGTAGCCGTTCCAGGCGTGCAGGAATTCTGTTTTCACGCGTTCGGCCATGGCCGCGTCGGCGCCGTTGCGGGCGAGGGCGGCGGCAACGCCGGCGTCCGCTTCGGCGTTCGCGGCAGGAGCAGCGGCAGCGGGTGAGGGTGCGTGCGGCATGGGCGCGGTCGCGCAGCCGGCGCAAAACACAAGTGCGCTGGCAAGCAGGCAGGCACGCAACGTGGACGTGTTCATGCATTGTCTCCGCGGTGGGCGCGCAGCACGGCGAGCACGTCGTGGCAGGCACCCATGGTGTGGTAGTCGGTCTTGCCGGCGGGGCTCTTCTCGTCGGAATACTTCGCGTTGCGGCGGTCGAGGATGCGGTACCACGCACCGAACCGGTGGTCGACGAAGTGCCGCCAGGCGTAATCCCAGAGGCGGTGGTACCAGTCGCGGTATTTTGCGTCGCCGGTCGCGAGGAACAGCCGCATCGACGCGGCGATCGCTTCTGCCTGCACCCAGAAATACTTGTCGTCGTCGCAGACGTAAGCATCGCCTTCGACCGCAACCGGCCCGGATGCCGCCGGTTCGCGCAGCGATTCGAACGCGAAGCCGTAGACGATGCCGCCGTGCGCATCGTCCCAGCCGTGTTCGAGCGCCCGGTCGAACAGCGTTCGCGCGGTCGGCAGCAGCCAGTCGGGCGCCGCGCCGCGCGCCGACAGGTGCGTGCGCAGCGTCAGCAGCAGCTTGGCCCATTCCACCTGGTGCCCGGGCTGGAAACCCCACGGCCGGAACAGATGCTTCGGATCGTCGCGGTGGTAGTCCCAGTCCACGTTCCAGTCGGCGTCGTAGTGCTCCCAGACCAGCCCGCCGGCCAGCGCGGCCTGGCGGCGGGTCATGTGGTCGGCCAGCAGCAGCGCGCGGTCGAGGTAGCGGGTTTCGCCACTGGCCTCGAACGCCGCGAGCAACGCCTCGCACAGGTGCATGTTGGCGTTCTGGCCGCGGTAGCCGGAGAACGTCCAGCCGGGCGCCGCCTCGTCGCGGTAAAGCCCGGCGCCGGCGTCCCAGACATGCGTTTCCAGCAGGTCCCACACCTCGTCCATCCAAGCCGCGGTGTCGGTACCGGCCTTGCGCGCGCTGGCACAGGCCAGCAGCACGAAGGCCATGCCGTAGGCGTGGCGGGTGCGATCCTCGGGCACGCCGTTTTGCAGTGTCCAGGCGTAGCCACCGTCCGCTTCGCGGTGCGCCTCGCGCAGGAAGCGAAGCCCGTGGCCGACGGCTGCGCGGTATTCGTCGGCGATGGCGTCGCCGGTGAACTCGTTCGCCGCCATCGCGTAGTCGTAGACGAAGCGCGTGCTGCTCACCAGGTGGCGGTGCGACGCGTCGTACACGCTGCCGTCGTCGCGGAAGTAGTGGAAGAAGCCGCCGGCCGGATCGATCGCGCGCGGATGGTAGAACGCCATCGTGTCGGCGACGTGCGCGCGCAGGAACGCGGGGTCGGCGAAATCGGGCGGCGGGGTCGCGGGCAGGCTCATGGCACGGTCTCCAGCAGCGCCTGCACCCCGGCGCGGTCGGGCATGGCGGCGAAGGCGCCGCGGCGGGTGGTCGCCAGCGCGCCGGTGGCGGCGGCGTGGCGCAGCAGGTCGGTGCGGAGCGGGGCGTCGTCGAAGGCGGCCGCGAGTCCCGTCGCGTCCACGCCGCGTTCGACCAGCCGCTGCAGCAGGCCGGCGACGAACGCGTCCCCGGCCGCGGTGGTGTCGATGGCGTCGACCGCGAACGTCGGCGCGGTCCCGTGGCCCGCGCGCGTGAACCAGCGGATCGGCGCCGCACCGTCGGTGACCAGTACCGCCCGTGTCGCGTGCGACAGCAGTCGTGCCACCACGTCCTGTTCCGCGCCATCGCGGGCGAGGAACGCCAGCTCCTCGCCGCTGAGCTTGACCAGCTGCGCAAGTTCCAGCGCGCGCCACAGCGTCGGCGTCGGATCCACGTCGCGCGGCCACAGCGCCGGCCGCAGGTTGAGGTCCATGCTCACCAGCGCGCCGGCGTCCGCGGCCAGCCGCATGCCGTGCAGCGTGGCTTCGCGGCTGGGCGCGCCTGACAGGCTGTTGGAGCAGACGTGGAACGCGGCCAGGCCGGCGAACGCGTCGGCACCGAAATCGCCGGGACCGAACAGCAGGTCCGCCGCCGGCGGCCGGTAGAAGTTGAAACTGCGCTCACCGTCTTCGCGAAGCGACACGAACGCCAGTGCCGTACGCGCCGCGCCGGTGCGTCGCACCTGGTGCGTGTCCACGCCGAAGCGCGCGAACTGCGCGAGCAGGAAGTCGCCGAACATGTCCTCGCTCAGCATGCCGGCGAAGCGCGCAAGGCCGCCGAGCCGGGCGATGCCGACCGCGACGTTGGCCGGCGCGCCGCCGGCCTGTTCGAGGAAACGGCGTCCGTCTTCGCCCGGCTGCGCCGGCAGCGCGAGGAAATCGATCAGCGCCTCGCCGAAGCACGCGATGGCCGGTGCCTGCGCCATCAGCGCAGCGGCTCCGCGTCGCCAACCGGCTCCGCGTCGGCTTCGTGCCGCGAGCCGCGCAGCGCGTACCAGACGATGAAGACGTAGCAGGCCAGCGGCACCGCGAACGCGTGCTGGATACCGATCCGGTCGGCCAGCCAGCCCTGCACCCACGGCACCACCGCGCCGCCGACGATCGCCATCACCAGCAGGCTCGACGCACGGCTGGTCAGCGGGCCGAGCCGCTCGATGGCGATGGCGAAGATGGTCGGGAACATGATCGAGTTGAACAGGCCGATCGCGATCACGCTCCACATCGCCAGCTGGTCGCGCGTACCCATCGTGGTCGCCAGCAACAGTCCGGCGACGACCGCGAACAGCGCCAGCAGCCGCCGCGCATCCACCCGCCGCAGCAGCGCGGCGCCGGCGAAGCGGCCGACCATCGCGCCGCCCCAGTACAGCGCCAGGTAACGGCTGGCCGTGGCCTCGGTGAGGCCGCCGGTATCGGGGCCGGAGATGTAGTTGATCAGGAAGCTGCCGATCGCGACCTCGGCACCGACGTAGACGAAGATCGCCAGCGCGCCCCAGCGCACGCGCCGCAGCCGCAGCGCGTCGGTGAATCCGTGGCGCGTTTTTTCCACGGCCGCGGCGGCGTCGCGCAGCGTCGGCAGCCGCATCGCCAGCACGAACACGGCCAGCAGCAGCAGGCCGCCGCCCAGCAGCAGGTATGGCAGCTGCACCGACTGCGCCTGCTGCGCGCGGTAGGCCGCCTGTTCGGCGACGTTCATCGCTGCGATCTCGCCCGCGCCGAGCACCGCGGTCGACAGGATCAGCGGCCCGATCAGCCACGGGAACAGCGTGGTGCCCAGCGAGTTGAGCGCCTGCGCGAGGTTCATCCGGCTGGCCGCGCCCGCGGGATCGCCGAGCAGGCTGATGTATGGATTGGCCGCCACCTGCAGCAGGGTCAGCCCGCTGGCCAGCACGAACAGCGCGCCCAGGAACAGCGGATACGACGGCAGCGCCGCGGCCGGGTGGAACAGCGCCGCGCCGACCGCCGCCACCACCAGCCCGATCGCGATGCTGCCCCGGTAGCCGGCGCGCGCCACCACCGCGCCCGACGGCAGCGACATCAGGAAATACGCGCCGAAGAACGTCGATTGGATCAGCATCGTGCGCGCGTAGTTCATGTCGAACACGGCCTTGAGATGCGGGATCAGCACGTCGTTGAGGCTGGTCAGCCCGCCCCAGGTGAAGAAGATCAGGGTGACCACGGCGATCGCCGCGGCGTTGGACAGCGGCTTGCGGGTCATGCGGGGTCTCCCGGCGGGTTCGGTGCGTGTGGAACCAGGCTGCTCGCGCGCACCACCAGCCGCGCGGGGGCGACGGTGCGGCGCGGCGTCTGCGTGTCGCCGCCAAGCCGCGCCAGCAGCAGGCGCGCGGCCTGCATGCCGCGCTCGCGCGGGGCGACGGCCACGGTGGTCAACGGCGGGGTGGAGACCGACGCCTCGGGAATGTCGTCGAAACCGGTCAGCGCGAAGTCGGCGCCGGCGCGGCGCCCCAGCGCGGCCAGTCCGCTGGCCAGCCCCAGCGCGACCGCGTCGTTGTAGCAGACCGCCGCGGTGGGCGCGGGGTCGCGCGCGAACAGCGCGCCGGCCTGGCGCGCGGCCTCCAGCCGGGTCGGCGCGCATTCGACCAGCCACGCCGGATCGGGCGCGATGCCGGCCGCGTCCAGTGCGTCGCGGTAGCCGGCGCGGCGTTCGGTACACGAGCTCGAGTCGCGGTGGCCGCCGAAGAAGGCGATCGCGCGGTGGCCCTGCTGCAGCAGGTGTTCGGTTGCCAGCCGCGCGCCGCGGCGGTTGTCGAGCGCCAGGAAATCCCAGTCGTCGCCGGCACCGTCCAGCGCGCGGTTGAACACCAGCACCGGCATGCGCGCGGCCAGCAGCCGGCGCAGCCGCGCCGGGTCGCTGTGCTCGGCCGGCGACAGGATCACTGCCGCGGGGTCGTGTTCGATCAGCGAGGCCAGCACCGCCTGTTGGCGCTCGGGCGACTCGCCGGTGCTGCCCAGCAGCAGCACGTAGCCGGCCTCGGCCAGCGCCGCGTCGACGCCGCCGGCGAACTCGGCGAAGAACGGGTTCGACAGGTCGTTGACCACCAGCGCCACCGCGTTCGACGTGCGCCGGCGCAGGCTGGCCGCGCCGCGGTGGTAGACGTAGCCGCGGCGCTCGATTTCCGCCTGCACCCGGGCGCGGGTGTCCGCGTTCACCAGCGGGCTGCCGCGCAGCACCAGCGACACGGTCGAGCGCGACACCCCGCAGCCGGCGGCGATGTCGGTGACGGTGACGCGGCGGCGGGCGGGGGAATCGGGCACCGATTTGGATCGATCCAAAGATGCCGCATCGTGCCGCGGACTGCGGCTGCGTGCATTTTGCGGTGCAACATGCGGCGCGGCGCCGGCCGGTGCTACCGTCCGCATTTGGAACGATCCAAACGGGGCGCGGCGATGGCGGGCACGAGGCGTGGAGGACTGGCGGCGATGGCGATCGGGATGTTGATGGCGGCCGGCGCGGCGGCTTCCGCGGACGGCGCCGCCACGCGCGGCGAGGCGGCGGTGGCCGCGGTCGACCCCTTCATCGGCACCGGCGGCGAAGGCCACACCTTCCCTGGCGCGGTGGTGCCGTTCGGCATGGTCCAGCTCAGCCCCGACACCCGCATCCAGCCGCGCAAGGACGGCTACGGCTGGGCAGCCGGCTACCGCCATGACGACACCACCATCGTCGGCTTCTCGCACACGCACTTCTCCGGCACCGGCCATTCGGACCTGGGCGACGTGCTGCTGATGCCGGTCGCGGGCGACACGGTGAAGATCGAGCGCGGCGATCCGGACCAGCCCGGTAGCGGCTACACCTCGCGCTTCTCGCACGACAGCGAACATGCCGAGCCCGGCTACTACGCCGTCACCCTCGATGACAGCGGCGTGCGCGCCGAACTCACCGCCAGCGCGCGCGTGGGCGTGCATCGCTACACGTTCGCGGAAGGCCAGCCGGCGCACGTGCTGGTCGACCTGCGCACCTCGATGTACGACTACCCCGGCAAGGTGCAGTGGTCGCGCATCCGCATGCGCGCCGACGGCACCGTCACCGGCTTCCGCGAAACCCGCGGCTGGGCGCCCGGCCGCCAGCTGTACTTCGCCATGCGCTTCTCGCGCCCGGTGACCGGGCACACCTTCCACGACACCGAGCAGGACATCCCGTACAAGGGCTTCCCGCCGCCGGGCGAGAACGACCCGACGCAGCGCGCGCAGATCGAGGGCCGCCAGCTGGTCGGCAGTTTCGACTTCGGCAACGCCGCGCGCGAGCCGCTGCTGGTCAAGGTGTCGATCTCGCCGGTCAGCGAGGACGGCGCGATCGCCAACCTCGACGCCGAGGTGCCGGACTGGGACTTCGACCGCGTGCGCAGCGACGCGAAGGCGCAGTGGGCGCAGGCGCTGGGCGCGATCGAGGTCGACGCGCCGGAGCCGATGCGCAAGAGTTTCTACACCGCGCTCTACCACGCCTTCATGGGCCCGGGCCTGTTCATGGACAGCGACGGCCGCTACCGCGGACCGGACAACGCCGTGCACCAGGCCGAGGGCTTCACCAACTACTCGACGTTCTCGCTGTGGGACACCTACCGCGCGCTGCACCCGCTGCTGACCCTGGTGCAGCCGGAGCAGCGGACCAACGACATCGTCAACTCTCTGCTCGCCTCGCGCCGCGAAAGTCCCTACGGGATCCTGCCGGTGTGGGCGTTCCACGGCCTGGAGACGTGGTGCATGATCGGCTACCACGCCGTGCCGGTGATCGCCGATGCCTACATGAAGGGCATCCGCGGCTACGACGCCGACGAAGCGCTCGACGCGATGGTGGCCAGCGCCAGCTACGGCCCCTACGACGGCATCGCGCAGTACATGGAGCTGGGCTACGTGCCGATCGACGAAGAAGGCGAGGCGGCGTCGAAGACGCTGGAGTACGCCTTCGACGACTGGACGATCTACCGCATGGCCGATGCCATGGGCCGCAAGGATGTCGCCGCCACGTTCGAGAAGCGCGCCGCGAACTGGAAGCACGCCTTCGACCCGGAGACCGGCTTCATGCGCGCGCGCAAGCGCGACGGCAGCTTCCGCCAACCCTTCGACCCGGACGCGTCCGGCTACGGTACCGACTACACCGAGGGCAACGCCTGGCAGTACTCGTGGTACGTGCCGCAGGACGTCGCCGGCCTGGCCGCCGCGCACGACGGCGCGGACAAACTGCTCGATCGCATCGATGCCGTGTTCGATGCCGACGTCGACCCGGCGGTGTTCGAACACATGGAGGACATCACCGGCCTGATCGGCTGGTACGCGCACGGCAACGAACCCAGCCACCACGTTGCCTACCTGTATGCATATGCGGGACAGCCATGGCGCACGCAGGCGCGGCTCAAGCAGATCATGGACACCCAGTACAAGCCGACTCCCGACGGCCTGGCCGGCAACGACGACCTCGGCCAGATGTCGGCCTGGTACGTGTTCACCGCGCTGGGCTTCTACCCGGTCGCGCCGGGCAGCAACGAGTACATCATCGGCCGCCCATTCCTGCCGCGGGCCACGCTCAACCTGCCCAACGGCAAGCGCTTCACCGTCATCGCCGAAGGCCTCGACGAGGCGCATCCCTACATCGGCGCGGCCACGTTGAACGGCAAGCCGCTCGACCGCGCCTTCCTGCGCCACGAGGAAATCCTCGCCGGTGGCGAATTGCGTTTCACCATGCAGGCCGGGCCGAACGAGGCGTGGCCGGGAGCGGGGGCACCGGCGCCGTACTCGATGTCGTCGCAGTAGGCTTCGTGCCTGCGCCATGGCTGCGCGTCCGCGGCTCACCTAAACTGCGCGCTGCGCGGGCCTATAGCTCAATGGTTAGAGCAGAGGACTCATAATCCTTTGGTTCCAGGTTCGAGTCCTGGTGGGCCCATTCAGCTATCGAAACCGGCTACCTCCGTCTGCACCAGATCATCGGCCGTCCCACCCGTAACGGCAGGCCGGCGATTCCAGCGATCATTCCCGTCTTGCGGTCGAACTGTTGGGCCGGCGTGAAATCCGGCTGCCACTCGCAGCCGGTGCGCACCTTGGGCCAAAACATATGTGGCGGATCGAAGCGTCCGGGCATTGATCGAGCGCGGCTCGATGCAGCCGGGCTGAATGCGAAATTTAGAAAAAACTCATGAATCGCAGTCAGACTACGATTACCGGATACTGCCGAAAGTTGGCGGTTTCTTGGAAAAGTGCTATTAGTCGTAGCATGACTACGACTAATCAGAGCAAACTAAACATTCTCCTGAGTAGCTGGCCGCCGGGCGCCCCCCTGACCTCGGAAGACCTGGCGGCGCTGGGGGTGTCTGCCGACTTGGCCGTGCACTACGTGCGGGCCGGCTGGCTGACGCGCTTGGCGCGCGGCGTGTTCTGCCGTCCCAGCGACACCCTGGCCCTGCACCCCAGTCTGCTGCTGTTGCAGCGCAGGCTCGCGGGGCTGCACGTCGGTGGCAAGTCGGCGCTCGACTGGTACGGAGTACGCCACTACCTGTCCGAGCGGCCGGTCCTGTCCCTGTACGGCTGGGTGACCGGGAGGCTGCCCGAGTGGTTCGTCTCGCGCTTCCCGGCGGAGTACCACCGCAAACGGCTCTTCGACGAAAGCCCGATCGCCCTGCTGCATGTCGCGCCGTTCGAGCAGCGCAGCGATGCGCCGCAGGTCTCGGCGCCGGAACGGGCGCTGCTGGAACTGCTGAGCGAAGTCGGCGTGCGCCAGCCGCTGCAGGAGGCTCGCGAGCTGGCCGAAAGCACCTACGGGCTGCGTGCCGAGGTGCTGCGCGAACTGCTGCAGCGCTGCACCAGCGTCAAGACCGTGCGCTTGTGTCTGCAGCTGGGGCGCGAGCTGTCCCTGCCGTGGGCCGCCAAGCTCGACCCGGCCACGCTGCCGACCGGCAGCGACCGGCCGTGGGTGTCGCAGTCGGACGATGGCCTGCTGGTGCTCAAGCCATGAACCGCCTCTACCTGGAGACCGCGCGCCTGCTGACGCAGATCGCGCCGCTGGTGTTCGCGGACGAGACGTTCGCGCTGAAGGGCGGCACGGCCATCAATCTCTTCGCGCGGGACATGCCGCGCTTGTCGGTCGACCTCGATCTGGTTTTCCCCGACTACACGCTTCCGCGCGACCAGGCGCTCGCGCGCATCGGCGAGGCGCTCCGGCAAGCCGAGGCGCGATTGATCGCGCGTGGGTTCACGACGCACGTTCCCGGCGCCAGTGGCGCCGAGACCAAGCTCCTCGTGCGCCGCGGCGACATCGAAGTCAAGATCGAGGTCAACTTCGTTTTGCGCGGGACGGTGCGGCCGGTGCAACGCGCATCGCTCACGACCAAGGCGCGCGAGACGCTGCTGGCGGACCTGGAGATTCCGGTGGTGTCTCTGGAGGACATGTACGGCGGAAAGCTGGTCGCCGCGCTGGACCGGCAGCATCCGCGCGATCTGCTCGACGTGATGGGGCTATTCGCGAACGAGGGCATCACCCCGGGCATCCGCCGTGCATTCGTGGTCTATCTGGCCAGCCACAACCGGCCGATCCACGAAGTGCTGTTCCCGTCCCTGCGCGACGTGCAGGGCGACTACACGCACGGATTCCAGGGCATGACCGTCGAGCCTGTGCCGCTGGAAGCACTGCTCGCGGCACGCGAACGCATGGTGCAGGAGTTGCAGCAAGGACTCGATGAAAACGAACGTCGATTCCTGCTCTCGCTTGCGGCAGGTAACCCGGAATGGACGCGGCTGGACATCGCGCATCTCGATCAGCTGCCGGGCATTCGCTGGAAGATGCATAATCTGGAACAGCTGCGGAAAACGAACGCGCGCAAGTTCGCCGAGCAGGCCGATGCATTGGCTGCTCGACTGGATTCCGGATCCGAATCAGACCAAACCCGCGAAAGTGGGGCCGGCCGCGAGTCGTAATTTCTGCGCTATGCCATGGAATTCCCATGGCTCAATTGGCTACACCAACCCTTCCAAGACTGGTGGGCCCAGACCAGATCGCGCGCGGTCCGTTTACTTCCTGCTGATCCTGCGCGCCGTATAGTGCGCCGTTGTTTTCGTGCGCGAGGTGGCGGTGCATCGTCGTGAAGTGATCCTGGCGGGACTGTCGTTGCCCATGCTGTCGCTGGGCGGCGCGCTGGAAGCGTTTGCAGCCACCACCGCCGGCACAGATGCGCCCTTCGATGCAGACACCGTGGCCGGCCTGGCCCGGGCGCTTGCGGCGCGGCCCTACCGGCAGCCGGACGACGCGCTGCCGCCGGCGCTGGCGAAGATCGGCTACGACCAGTATCGCGACTACCGCTACCGCGCCGCGCGCGCGCTGTGGGCGGGCGACGGGTTGCCGTTCCAGGCGCAGTTCTTCCACCGCGGCTTCCTGTTCAAGGACCGGGTCGACGTCTACACCGTGCGCGATGGCCGGGCGACGCCGTTCGCATTCTCCACCGACCTGTTCGACTACACGCCGCAGCCGGTGCCGAAGGTGGGTGATGTCGGTTTCGCCGGTTTCCGCCTGCACGCGCCGGTCAACCGCGCCGACCATTTCGACGAGCTGTGCTCGTTCCTTGGCGCCAGCTACTTCCGCGCGGTGGCCAGGGGACTCAACTACGGGCTGTCGGCGCGCGGGCTGGCGCTGGGCACGGGCGAGCCTGCGGCGGAGGAGTTCCCGCGCTTCACCACGTTCTGGCTGGAGCGGCCGGCGGCGGGTGCGCAGGCGGTCGTGGTGCATGCGCTGCTCGACAGTCCCGGCGTGGCGGGTGCGTTCCGGTTCGCGATCGATCCCGGCGACGAGACCGTGTTCGACGTCGACATGCGCCTGTATCCGCGCGTCGAACTCGCGCAGGCCGGCATCGCGCCGCTGACCAGCATGTTCGAGTTCGATCCCAGCGACCGCGTCGGCGTCGACGACTACCGGCCGGCGGTGCACGACTCCGACGGCCTGGCGATGTTCAACGGGCAGGGCGAACAGAGCTGGCGGCAGTTGCAGAATCCCGCGACGCTGCAGCACAGCGGCTTCCAGGACGCCGGCCCCCGCGGCTTCGGCCTGATGCAGCGCAAGCGCCGCTACGCCGATTTCCAGGACGCCGAGGCGCACTACGAGCTGCGCCCGAGCGCTTGGGTGGAGCCGGTTGGCGACTGGGGCGAGGGCGAGGTGCACCTGGTCGAGATCCCCACCGCGGACGAATACCACGACAACATCGTCGCGTTCTGGCGGCCGAAGGCCGCGCTCGCGGCGGGCACCGAACACCGCTGGCGCTACCGCCTGCACTGGTGCCGCGAACACGCATGGGATCCGCAGCTGGCCACGGTGGCCGCGACCCGCATCGGCGCCTCGCACGACGGCGCGCGGCTGGTGGTGATCGACCTTGCCGGCGGACGGCTGTCGACGCTGCCGGACGATGCGAAGCCGCAGGTCGACGCGACCGCTTCGCAGGGCGCGCTGCGCAACCCGGTCGCCTACCGCAACGCCGACACCGGCGGCTGGCGCATGAGCCTCGAACTGCACCCGGGCGATGCGCGGGTGAGCGAGCTGCGCGCGCGGCTGGCCGATGGCGACGGGCCGCTGTCGGAAACCTGGCTGTACCGGTGGCTGGCGTGAACGTGACCGACACCACGCTGCAGGCCGCGCCGGCACTGCCGCCGGACGCGCCGATGGCGATGCCGGTGCAGTCGCTGCGCGAGGGCAAGCTGCGCGGACGCCGGTTCCCGACCACGCCCGGTGGCATGTTCTGGCGCCGGCTGGCGGTCATCGGCGCGGCGGTGCTGCTGACCCTGGCCGCCGCCTACCAGATCTGGTGGCTGCTGCGCGGCGAGGGCACCGACGTGCTGGAAGGCACGCTGCTGGTGCTGTTCGTGCTGCTGTTCGCCTGGATCGTGCAGGCCTTCGTCGGCGCGCTGGCCGGGTTCGTGCTGATCGTGTCGAAGCGGCGCGCGCGGCTCGGGCTGTCGGCGAAGAAGCCGCGGCCGGTGCTGGCCTCGCGCACCGCGCTGCTGATGCCGACCTACAACGAAGATCCCGAGCGGCTGATGGCCGGGCTGCAGGCGATCCACGAATCGCTGGCGGCAACCGGGCAGCTGGACTGCTTCGATTTCTTCGTCCTCAGCGACACCCGCGACCCGGACATTCAGCGTGGCGAGCGCGCGGCGTTCGATGCGCTGCGCGCGCGGCTCGGCGGGGATGCGCGCGTGTTCTACCGCCTGCGCGACGAAAACCACGAGCGCAAGGCCGGCAACATCTCCGACTGGGTGCGGCGCTGGGGCGGCGCGTATCCGCAGTTCCTGATCCTCGACGCCGACAGCCTGATGACCGGCGACACCATCGTGCGCCTGGCCGGGGCGATGGAGGGCCACGACGACGTCGCCCTGATCCAGACCCTGCCGGTGATCGTCAACGGCAACACCCTGTTCGCGCGCATGCAGCAGTTCGCCGGGCGCGTGTACGGGCCGGTGATCGCCTACGGCGTGGCCTGGTGGCACGGCGCCGAAAGCAACTACTGGGGCCACAACGCGATGATCCGCACGCACGCGTTCGCCGAATGCGCCGGGTTGCCGGAACTGCGCGGGGTGAAGCCCTTCGCCGGCACCGTGCTCAGCCACGATTTCGTCGAGGCCGCGCTGCTGCGCCGCGGCGGCTGGGCGCTGCACATGGTGCCGAGCCTGGGCGGCAGCTACGAAGAAGGCCCGCCGTCGCTGACCGACATGCTGGTGCGCGACCGCCGCTGGTGCCAGGGCAACCTGCAGCACGGCGCAGTGCTGCCGGCCAAGGGCCTGCACTGGGTCAGCCGCTGGCACATGCTGATCGGCGTCGGCCACTATTTCACCGCGCCGATGTGGGCGATGCTGATGCTGGTGGGCCTGGCGATCCCGCTGCACCACGCCGGGCTGTCGTGGGGCAACATCGAACTGTCGGGGTTCTCGCCGACCACCTACTGGCGCGAGCAGGATCCGGACCGCTTCGTCTGGGTGTTCGTGTTCACCATGGGCATGCTGCTGGCGCCGAAGTTGATGGGCTTCATCGCCACGATCAGCGACCGCGACATGCGCCGCGGCTGCGGCGGCGCCTGGCGCGCATTCGTCGGCATGCTGCTGGAAACGCTGCTGGCCGCGCTGATGGCGCCGATCACGATGTACGTGCAGTCGCGCGGCGTGGCCGAGGTGCTGGCGGGCAAGGACTCGGGCTGGGAATCGCAGCGCCGCGACGACGGCAGCCTGCCGTTCTCCAGCCTGCTGCGCAGCTACGGCGGGCTGACGTTCCTGGGCGTGCTGGCCGCGGTGATGGCGTGGAGCATTTCGCCGGCGCTGGCGGCGTGGATGTCGCCGGTGATCCTGGGCCTGGTGCTGTCGATTCCGATCGTGATGCTCACCTCCGCGCGCGCGCCGGGGCAGTGGCTGCGGCGGCGCAGGATCTTCTGCACGCCGGAGGAGCTGTCGCCGCCGGAAGTGCTGGTACGTGCCAGCGAGCTGCGCGCGGCGCACGCCGACGCGACGGACGTGGCCGGCTGACCCGGCGGGCCATCCGGGCCGCGCGGGCGTGCGCATCGGCACGGTGCCGGAAGGCACGGGTACCGCATCGCGCCCCTGCCTAAGCTCACCGGACAATGCCAAACGGAGTCCGCGATGAACAGGCTGATGCTCCTGCTCCTGTGCTGCCTGCCGCTGCTGGCGGCGGCGCGCACGCCGGTGACCGAGGTCGTGGTGCTGTCCACCCTGCATGCCATGCACGACGACGTGCCGGCCTACTCGCAGGAAGTGCTTGCGGCGAGCGTGCGCAGGCTGGCCCCCGATGCGCTGTGCATCGAGGTGCGGCCCGACAGGTTCGCCGCGCGCGCGCCGGAGCCGAACAAGATCGAGTATCCCGGCGCGATCTATCCGCTGATCGAAGCGCAGGGCTACCGCGCCTACCCGATGGAACCGGCCGAGCCGGACTACGGCCGCATTCTCGCGCCCTACAAGAGCGCCAACGAGGCATTCGGTGAAGCGCAGCCGCAGCAGGCGGAGGCCTTCGCGGCGCACATGGACGCGATGTATGCCGTGCTGCGCACGTACTGGACCTCGCCGGCGCGCGTGAACGACGCGACTACCGACGCGCAGATGCGCGCCAAGCACGCGTTGCAGGAGGCGCTGGTCGGCGATGGCGAACGCGAGGGCTGGGAAGCGTGGAACCGGCAGTTCATGGCCGTGGTCGAGCGCGCCGTGGCCGAAAACCCCGGCAAGCGCATCGTGGTGCTGGCCGGTGTCGAACACGGCTACTGGTTGCGCGAACGCCTTGCGCGGCGCGACGGCCTGCGCCTGCTCGATACCGCGGCGCTGCTGTCCGCGGGCCCGTGACCGCGGCCGCTGCGCGCCCGCGGCCGGCATAATGTCCGCGCCTTCCACGCGCGGACCCCACATGCTCGACACCATCGAACGCGAAACCGGACCTTCGCCGCGCCACAGCGTGATCTGGCTGCACGGTCTCGGTGCCGACGGCAACGACTTCGTGCCGATTCTGCCGGAGCTGGTGCGGCCGGCGTGGCCGCCGCTGCGCTTCGTGTTCCCGAACGCGCCGGTGCGGCCGGTGACGATCAACAACGGCGTGCCGATGCGTGCCTGGTACGACATCCGCGAGGCCGACCTTGCCAACCGCGCCGACGAGGCCGGCGTGGCCGCGTCGGTGGAGCAGGTCGAAGCCTTGATCGCGCGCGAAGGCGAACGCGGCGTGCCCGCTTCGCGGATCTTCCTCGCCGGTTTCTCGCAGGGCGGCGCGATCGCCCTGGCCGCCGGCCTGCGCCGGCGCGAACCGCTGGCCGGGCTGATCGCGCTGTCGACCTACATTCCCGCCGCGCACAAGGCGGCGGAAGTGCTGGCCGAAGGTGCCAGCGCGCAGCCGGTGTTCATGGGCCACGGCAGCCAGGACCCGGTGGTGCCGTTCCACGCCGGCGAGCAGAGCCAGGCGCTGTTGCGTGAGCTCGGGTTCAACGTCGACTGGCACGCCTACCCGATGCCGCACTCGGTTTGCATGGAGGAGATCCGCGACCTCGGCGACTGGCTGTCGCGGCGGCTGGCAGGCGCCTGAAGCGGGCGCTCGCCGATACGTGTGGGTCCGTGATCGTGGCGGCCGGAGCCGCCCGCGTGGCCCCGGCGCGGCGCGGCGGCTACTATCGGCGCGAATCCGATCCACTGCTGCCGTGGGGGAGCCCCGACCATGAAGGTGGTCATCGCCGACGATGAACCGCTGGCCCGCGAGCGCCTGCGTGCGCTGCTGGCCGCGCATCCGGACCTCGAGCTGGTGGCCGAGGCCGGCGACGGCCGCGAGGCGTTGCACGCCTGCGCCGAGCATGACGCCGACGTGGTGCTGCTCGACATCGCCATGCCCGGCATCGACGGGCTGGAGGCCGCGCGCCACCTGGCCGCGTTCGAGCCGCGCCCGGCGGTGGTGTTCTGCACCGCCTACGACGCGCACGCGCTGTCGGCGTTCGAGGCCGCGGCGGTCGACTACCTGGTCAAGCCGGTGCGCGCCGAACGCCTGCACGCGGCGCTGGAGCGCGCGCGCACCTTCGTCGCCGGCCGCGACGCGAACGCCGCCGCCGGCGACGGCCAGGGCCGCCAGCGTAGCCACCTGTGCGCGCGCCTGCGCGGCAGCCTGCGCCTGATCCCGATCGAGGACATCCACTACCTGCAGGCCGAGGAAAAGTACGTGGTCGTGCACCACGCCCGCGGCGAGGACCTGATCGAGGAGTCGCTCAAGTCGCTGGAGGAGGAGTTCGGCGAACGCTTCCTGCGCATCCACCGCAACTGCCTGATCGCCCGCTACGAACTGGTCGAAGTGCGGCGCGAACCCGACGGCCGCGTGCACGCGATCCTGCGCCACGGCCGCCAGCCGCTGGAGGTCAGCCGCCGCTGCGTGGCCGGGCTGAAGGACGCCGTGCGGCAGCTTTAGGCACGCCGCCGCGGCGGCTTTGGCCGCGAGCGGCGATAATGGCGCATGGCCACGATCCGCATCGCTACCCGCAAGAGCCCGCTCGCCCTGTGGCAGAGCGAACACGCCGCGCAGCGCCTGCGCGCCGCGCACCCCGGCCTGGAAGTCGTGCTGGTGCCGATGAGCACGCGCGGCGACGAGGTGCTGGACCGCTCGCTGGCCGCCATCGGCGGCAAGGGCCTGTTCCTTAAGGAGCTGGAAGTGGCGATGCTGCGCCTTGATGCCGACTGCGCGGTGCACTCGCTCAAGGACGTGCCGATGGAACTCGAAGGCCCGTTCGCGCTGCCGGCGATCCTCGCCCGCGCCGACCACGCCGACGCCTTCGTCAGCAACCGCTTCGACGACCTCGACGCGCTGCCGGAAGGTGCACGCGTAGGCACCTCGTCGCTGCGCCGCCAGGCGCAGCTGCGCGCGCGGCGCCCTGACCTGCAGCTCGCCGACCTGCGCGGCAACGTCAACACGCGCCTGGCCAGGCTCGATGCCGGCGACTACGACGCCATCGTGCTGGCCTGCGCCGGCCTGCAGCGGCTGGGCCTGGGCGAACGCATCCGCGCGCGCCTGGACGCGCCGGAGTGGCTGCCGGCGCCGGCGCAGGGCGCGATCGCGATCGAATGCCGCGAGGACGATGCCAGCACCATTGCGCTGTGCGCCGCGCTCGACGACGCACCCACGCGGACCTGCGTGGAAGCCGAGCGCGCCATGAACCGCGCGCTGCACGGCAGCTGCCACGTGCCGGTCGCCGCGTTGGCGCGGCTGGACGGCGCGCGGCTGCAGCTGCGCGGGCTGGTCGGTTCGGCCGCGGACGGCCACGCGGTGCGCGCCGAGGGCGCCGGCGACGCGGCCCAGGCCGAAGCCATCGGCGCCGACGTCGCCCGCCGCCTGCTGGACGCGGGCGCGGCGGCTTTCCTGCCGCCGCGCGACTGATCCGGCGCGGCCGCCAGACCGCGGTCAGTTGATCTTGTAGACCAGGTTGATCGTGGTCAGCGTGTCGGTCTTGTGCGTGCCCGGCTCGACCGTGCTGTTGTGCCGCGCCTGCAGGCCGGCCTTGAGCGCGAATTTCTCGTTCATCGACACCGCGATGCCGAAGTCATTCTGCAGGAAGGTGTTGTCGCTGCCGGCTTCCACCAGGAAGGTGTCGTACAGCGCGGTGTTGTCGGTGAGCTGGTGCTTGAAGTCGAGCAGGCCGCGGGCGACCGCGCCGCTTTCGACCTCGCCGGTGTCGGCGTCGCGCGCGCGGCGGAAGCCGGGGCCGATCTCGGTGCTCAGCTTGGTGCGCTCGCCGTCGAGGAAGCGGTGGCCATAGCCGACCGAGGCGATCGCCTGGTACTCGTAGGCCGAGAAGTCGTCGTTCTCGTAGCGGGCCGAGCCGACGATGTAGTTGCGCGGGTCGAACTTGTAGGCGCTCGAGGCGCCGAGTTCGTAGCGGTTGGCGCTCAGCTCGTAGCGCTCCTCCTCGACGCCGTCGCCGTCGAAATCGCCGGTGACCTCGCCCTTCGAGCGCAGCGCGGCGGCGTGGAAGGAATGCTTCCAGTACTCGTCCTCGCGGGCGAAGGCGAGTTTGGCGTTGACGCTTTCCGAACGCGCATTGCCGCGCGCCAGCGCCAGGCCGAGTTCGCCCGTGCCGGTCCAGCCTTCGGGCGTGGCAGGGGCGTCCTGTGCGTGCGTGGCGAGCGGGGCGGTGGCGAGCAGCAGGGGCAGGAGGAGCTTGTGGGACATGGGGTTCCTTCGCGGTTCGTGGCTGGGCAGTAGAAACGGACGCGGGCCGCTAAAGGCGGCCCGCATGCATAGCGTAGCGCCCGCCGCGACCGGGCTGAAGGGCAGTCCGGCCCCCTGGGCCGCGCTTGCGCCTGCGGAAGAAGGCGCCGAAGGCGGACGCGGGCGGCTGGGGCGGCTGGAATGGATGCCCGGGGCCTTCGCCTAGAACGCGTAGTGCAGGTTCACCGAACCCTGGGTGTCGGTGCTGCCGCGGCCGCCGTCGCCGGCGCTGTCGTGGTTGACCTCCAGCCTCGACTGCAGGGTCAGGCGCGGCTGCAGCAGGATGTCCACGCCCAGGGTCTGGCGCACGTAGGTGTTGTGGCGGCCCGTTTCCACGTGCACCCGCTGGTCGAGGCGGGCGCGTTCGCCGAAGCGCTGGGTCAGGTGCAGGCCGCCGCTGGCGATCACGCCGATCGCGGCGGTGCCGTAGTCGGCGTAGGGCTGCAGGCGGTAGCCGGTGCCCAGCTCGACCTGCACCTTGGTGTCGGGGCGCTGCACGGCCTGCATGCCGAAGGTGGTGTCGACCTTGGCATTGTTGGCCTCGGCGTCGAACCATTCGCGCTGCAGGGTCGGGGCGTGCAGCGAGGCGTAGCTGCGGGTGGCCAGCGGCGACGTCCGCAGCGGGCGCAGGCTGCGCCGGGCGCCGGGCACGTCGGGCTGCCACAGGGTGGTGTAGTGCGAGGGCGCCAGCCATTCGGCGTCGGGGCAGACCAGCCGGTAGCACGGTGCGCGCAGCGAGACATGCTCGGCCGCCACGGCAAGCGCGGCCGGTTCGCCCGGCGATTCGGGCAGGGGATGCTGGAAAACGGGCAGGCCGGCTAGCGCCAGCCACCAGACCGCGGGCATGGCAGGCAGGGCTCTGTGGAAACGGTTACAGGGCGATTATGCCGGCCCGGCGATGACATTCCAAAGGCGGGAGTGATGATCGGGGTCCCGCATTCAGCTTTTGGCCGGGTTCGGCCGTCCTCAGTAATACAGCGTGACCAGGTGCCGGCCTTGGGCGAAGAACAGCCAGCGCTCAACGAAAGCCCCGGCCAGCATCAGCACCGCCGCCGCCCCCAGCGCCACCGCCGAACCGCCCGCGCCCAGCAGCAGCCAGCCCAGCAGCGGCCCGCCGACGACGAGCGCGCTGGCTGCCACGCGCAGCCAGAGCGCATGGTCGCGCGCGACCTGGAAGGCCATCTCGCGGGTGACGTAGTTGGCCTCGGTGTGCGGGCGTTCGAACACCCCCGCCTCGCGCCCGGGCAGGCCGATCGCGGTGGCCCGGGTTTCGGGCAGTTCGGCGTGGTCGATCTCGTGCCAGTACAGCCACTTCAGCGCGACCAGCAGCGCGGCCACGATCGCCAGCGTCAACAGCATCGAGCCCGGCCCCTGTTCGCCGAGCATCGCCAGCATCAGCGTGAACAGCAGCGCCAGCCCGGTCAGCAGCGCGAACAGCAGGTACACCGGCACCACCAGCGGATGCCGCCAGGCCGCGATCGGCTTGAGCGAGGCGTAGATCATCGCCGTGCAGACCACCGTACCCAGCGCGAACAGCGCCAGCGCGATGCCGCATACCGCCAGCATCGGCGAAACCACGCTGCCGGGTTCGCACAGCAGCAGCGCGCCGACCGCCAGCGCCGGTACCAGCGTTGCGATCGCCATCACGCCCTCGCGCGACAGCCACGATGTGCGCCACTGCGAGAACGCCCGCCAGGCGCGGAACGGCTTGCCCAGGTGCCCGAGCGAGGCCAGCAGGCCGATCGTCGTCAGCACCAGCCCCAGCACCAGCGCCGCCAGCTGCACGCCCGCCAGCGCCGGCAGTACCTGCCCGCGCAGGTTGAGCAGCGCGATCGACACGCCCAGCCACGCCAGCAGGCCGTAGCCGGCGCCGGAGAGGGTGGTGAAGAAGATGACGGAGAGGGCGGGGCGCATGTGGGCTTCGTGGTGGTGGCGTTGGTTGGTGCTGTTGTGGTCTGGTTTCTGTTTGCCTGTTGCTTGCAGCCGGACTTTCTTTGCCGCGTTGCTTCCTGCTCTTTTGCCTTTGCCGTTATTCCCGCGCATGCGGGAACCCGGTGGCTTCGGCCCGGGCAGCGATGACACGGGTGCCGATCACCGGGGCACGCGCTTTCCAGGGTCACCGGCGTACGCACATCCGCAGCACGGCACGCATCGCCGCCGTTCCCCCGGATCATCCCCGCGAGCCTACCGCTTCAGCAGCCGCCCCAGCCAATGTAGCGGCGATGCCGCCTCCGTGCCCGTGTCCTGCGCCACGCTTCCGTCATCGTCGTCGTCGCCCGCGCGCCGCGGCCGTGGCGGCAGGTAGCGGTTGATCGGTGCGTAGCCCAGCTCCGGCATCAGCGCCACGCCACCGCGCTCGGCGACCAGCTTCGACACGTCGGAATCCGGATCGCCAAGGTCGCCGAAATGCCGGGCGCGGGTCGGGCAGGCCTGCACGCAGGCCGGCTGGCGTTCGCTTTCGTCGAGGTTCTCGTTGTAGATCCGGTCCACGCACAGCGTGCATTTCTTCATCACGCCTTCGACCGGCGAATACTCGCGCGCGCCGTAGGGGCAGGCCCAGGAGCACAGCTTGCAGCCGATGCACTTGTCCTCGTCGACCAGCACGATGCCGTCCTCGGCGCGCTTGTAGCTGGCGCCGGTGGGGCAGACCGTCACGCAGGCAGGCGTCTCGCAGTGCAGGCACGAGCGCGGGAAATGCAGGGTCTGCGCGGGCTGCGCGGTCGCGGCGTCCGCTTCCAGCTCGTAGCTGTGCACGCGGTTGAACCAGACGCCGGACGGATCCTTGCCGTAGGGCTGCTCGTCGGTCAGCGGCCCGGCGATGCCGCCGGCGTTCCATTCCTTGCAGCTGGTCGCGCAGGCGTGGCAGCCCACGCAGGTGTCGAGGTCGATCACCAGGCCCATCTTCTTCTTCGACGGCGGCGGCAGCCCGGTCACGGCAGCTGCCGGTGGCGCAGCTTGCCGGTGCCGTAGCCGACCAGCAGCAGCGAGAACAGGAAGCCCAGCGCCGCCCGCCAGCGCGGCGACGGCGGCGGCACCATGCCCCCCACGCCGCCCATGCGCATCTGCGGGAACGCGGACGGGTCGATGAAGGCCCAGGTGCTGACGAGCAACCCGATGACGCCGGCCAGCAGGCAGGCCCAGCGGATGACGCGCATGAGCGTTCTCATCGTGCGGTCCTCATCGGGTACTTCTCCGGGCGCGCATGGCCGCACCGTAGCGCAGCGGTGCCTCGCTGGCTTCGGCGAACGCCAGCGGTGCGAACTGCGGCTGCGACTCGTCCGTCGCGTCGCCCGCCCTGCGGATCGACACGCGCAGGTCGAACCACGCCGCCTGCCCGGTGACCGGGTCGGCGTTGGCATAGTCGCCGCGCGGGGTGATATCGGAAATCAGATGGTTCATCAGGAATCCCTTGTCGCCTTCCGGCGCGTTCTTCGCCAGCCGCCAGGCGCGGCGGCGCTTGCCGATCGCGTTCCAGGTCCACACCGTGTCCGGCTGCACGTTGGACGCGAACTTCGCCTGCACCGTGATGCTGCCGTGGTGCGAGGTGACGGTGATCCAGTCCTCGTCGGCGATGCCGTGCCTGGCGCCCGTGTCCGGGTGCATGTACATGAAGTTGCGCGCGGTGATCTGCCGCAGCCACGCGTTCTGCGAGCCCCACGCGTGGTACATGAACATCGGGCGCTGGGTGATGGCGTGGAGCGGGAAGGAATGCGCCGCCGCCTCCGCCGGGGACGAACCTGCCCCCTTCCCTTCAAGCGGTGTTGGTGCCATGCGGGAGCCGCTGCGATCACCCGCGTCGCCATCCTGTCGGTCGCGCCCACCGTTCTGCGCGGATTCGAAGGGCTCGTACCAGATCGGCAGAGGGTCGAAATACGTCGCCACGCGCGCGCGATGCTCCGCCGGCGGCTGGTACGCACCGTGCCCCTGCGCGGCGAGGCGGAACTTCTGCAGCGGTTCCGAATACAGCTGCAGCACGATCGGCGCCGTCGAGCCGACGAAGCCGAGCTTCTGCGCCCATTCCAGGTAGCCGCGGTTGGCCATCTTGAAATAGCGCGCGTGTTCCGGGATTTCCTCGCGCCAGAAGCCGTCGTTATCGATGTAGCGCTGCAGCTGTTCCGGGTTCGGCGCGCCCTTGCCATGCTGCGTGCCGTCCTCGCCGCGCCAGCCGGCGAGCAGGCCGACGCCGGGCGCGCGCTCGTGGCGGACGATGTAGTCGGCGTAGTCGCGATACTTCGGCGCGCCGTCGGCGTGGACCATGCCCGGCAGCCCGAGGCGCGCGCCGAGGTCGAGCAGCACCGACTGGAAGCCGCGCACGTCGCGCGGCTGGCCGTCGCTGCCGGTTTGCGTGGCCGGGTCGAACAGCGGATGCCGGATCGCGTCGGCGGCGCCGTCGGCGTCGGAGATCGGGCGGTCGAGCAGGCTGATCGCGTCGAAGCGTTCGAGGTAGGTCGTGTCCGGCAGCACCAGGTCGGCGTAGGCGACCATCTCGCTGGCGAACGCGTCCGAGTAGATGATGCGCGGGATGCGGTACTCGCCGCCGTCGTCGCGGTCGGTGAGCCACTGCATCGTCTCGCGCGTGTTCATCGCCGAGTTCCAGCTCATGTTGGCCATGAACATCAGCAGCGTGTCGATGCGGTACGGATCGCCCGCGTGCGCGTTGCGGATCAGTGTGTGCATCATCCCGTGCGCGGACAGCGGATAGGCCCACGAGAACGCGTGGTCGATGCGGCGCGGCTGGCCGGCGTCGTCGACCAGCAGGTCCTCGGGGCCGTGCACGTAGCCCAGCGGGCTGGCGTCGAGGGTGCCGTCGGCGCGGCGCGCCTTGCCGGGGCGGTTGGGCAGCGGGATCGGCTTGGGATACGGCGGCTGGTAGCGGAACGAGCCGGGTGCGTCCACCGCCCCCAGCAGCAGCTGCAGCAGGTGCAGCGCGCGGCAGGTGTGGAAGCCGTTGCTGTGCGCGCTGATCCCGCGCATCGCGTGCATCGACACCGGACGCCCGACCATCTGCGCGTGCTCGCGGCCCCAGGCGTCGGTCCAGGCGACGGGCAACACGAGATTGCTGTCGAACGCGGCCTGCGCCAGTTCGCGCGCGATGCGGCGGATCGTGTCGGCGGGGATGCCGCAGCGTTCGCTCACGGCATCGGGCGAATACTGCGGATCGAGGTAGCGTTCGGCGATGAGCTGGAACACCGGCACGGCGGTGCGGCCGTCAGCGAGCGTGTATTCGCCGACGACGGCAGGCGAGATGTCGACCGCGTCGGCGCGCGCCTGGGCATCGCCGGCCCAGCACAGCACGTTGCCCTCGACGTCGCGCGCGAACAACCCGTCGTCCGCGCCGCCGGGGTTGCGCACCACCAGCCAGTGCGCGTTCGCGTAGCGCACCAGGTAGTCCAGGTCGATGCGGTCCATGCGCAGCAGTTCATGCACCAGCGCGAACGCGAACAGCCCATCGGTGCCGGGGCGGATGCCGATCCATTCGTCGGCGATCGCGCCGTAGCCGGTGCGCACCGGATTGACCGCGACGATCTTCGCGCCGCGCGCCTTCAGCTTGCCCAGGCCGAGCTTGATCGGGTTGGAGTCGTGGTCCTCGGCCACGCCCCACAGCATCAGGTACTGCGTGTGGTCCCAGTCGGGCTCGCCGAATTCCCAGAAACTGCCGCCCAGCGTGTACAGTCCGCCCGCGGCCATGTTGACCGAGCAGAAGCCGCCGTGCGCGGCGTAGTTGATGGTGCCGAACTGCTGCGCCCACCAGCCGGTGAGCGCCTGCGACTGGTCGCGGCCGGTGAAGAACGCGAGTTCGTCCGGGTTGCGTTCGCGGATCGGCGCCAGCCAGTCGGTGGCGATCCGCAGCGCCTCGTCCCACTCGATCTCGCGGAACTCGCCCTTGCCGCGCTCGCCCACGCGCAGCAGCGGCTTCGACAATCGTGCCGGCGAGTAGTGCTGCATGATCCCGCTCGCGCCCTTGGCGCAGATCACGCCCTGGTTGACCGGGTGCGCGGGATTGCCTTGGATGTAGCGTACCTTGCCGCCGTCCATCCACACCTTGATGCCGCAGCGGCAGGCGCACATGTAGCAGGTCGTCGTGCGGACCTCGTCGCCGGGCGAGGGCGACGTGTCGATGGCTGGCTCGGCGGGCTGGCGCATGGCCGGCATTGTGCACGCGCGGCGCCTGTACGGCCACGGCGCGTCGATGGCTGGCTCGGCGGGCTGGCGCATGGCCGGCATTGTGCACGCGCGGCGCCTGTACGGCCACGGCGCGCGTCAGGAGCCGCCGGAACCACGGTGCGCACCCGTGACCAGTGGATATGCGACCACGTTGCGCGCCCATGCGACGGACTCCGGACGCATCTGCGCGCCATGTGCAACGTCCCGCGGCCGGGAGAACGGAGTCCTTCCGGCCGCGGTCGAACGACTGTCACCGGATCATTGCGGCGTCGGGATGTCGAGCGACGGATCGTTGTAGCGCGAATAGCGGGCCGTGGTGGTTCCGGCCTTGCCCGGTTCGGTGACGACCGCCTGGACCTGCAGCGGCAGGCCGTCCGTGCCGACCCATATCGTGATGTCCGCCGGCGTTTCCGCCGAGGGCTTGCGCAGCAGGTACTTGCGCACCGGCTTGCCATCTAGCACGTCGGACCCGAGGGCCTGCACGGTGGTGCCGTCGTAGGCGTCCTCCAGCTGCGCGGGGTTGCGCCACTTGTCCGTCATCCCGGCGGGCATCTTCGAGCGGATGACCTGGCCGCCGGCCTGCATGTACATGGTGTCGCCGATGATCGTCTGGCTGCCCATGCCGCCGGGCATGGTCATGCGGAAGCGGTCGGGGGCAACGAAGTCGAGTTCGCTGTGCATCGTGACGCCCTGGGCCTCGATCTGCATGGTGGCGTGGAAGCTGCGGATGTCCTTGAACGATTCCAGGGCGCCGATCAACTCGGCCTTGGCGTCCGTTGCCGGCACGGCGGCGGGCGTGTCGGCGGCCAGGTTGGCGGCGCCGGCTTCCGCGGCTGCATCGGCCTGCGCGACCGGCGGGGCGGGCGTGGACGGGCCGGCGTTGCAGGCCGCCATCGCGAGTGCGGCGCAGGCGGCCAGGATCGTCATCATCGGGCGGTGCTGGTACATGGAGGCGCCTCCTTGCAAGGGTGATACCCGGGCATACGCAATCTACCAGCGAAACGTGCCAGTCCGCGCCATAATCGCCCCATGGACCGATACGAACGCATCCTCTCCCTGCACCGCATCCTCAAGTCGGCGCGCTACCCGGTGACGGTGGCGCGGCTGCGCGACGAACTCGAGTGCTCGCGCGCGACCGTCTATCGCGACCTCGCGTTCCTGCGCGACGGCCTGATGGCGCCGGTGGTGGGCGACGGCGAGGCAGGCTTCCGCTACGACCCGGACGAGGGCGGGCGCTTCGAACTTCCCGGCCTGTGGCTCAACTCCGACGAGCTGTACGCGCTGCTCGCCGCGCAGCAGCTGCTCTCGCGCAGCGGCGGCGGGGTGCTGTCGACCGCGCTGGCGCCGCTGCAGGGGCGGATCGAGAAGCTGCTGTCCGAGCACACCGCCGGCAAGCCGTGGCCGATGGAGCGCGTGCGCGTGATCCCGCACCGCACCCGGCGCATGGACGAGCACGCCTTCCGCACCGTGTGTTCGGCGGTGCTGTCGCGCAGGCAGCTGAGCTTCGAGTACCGCGCCCGCTCCACCGACGAGAAGACCCGGCGCAAGGTGTCGCCGCAGCGCATCACCCACTACCGCGACAACTGGTACCTCGACGCCTGGGACGAGGAGAAGGAAGCGCTGCGCAGTTTTTCCGTCGACCGCATCTCCGGCGCGCGCCAGCTCGACGCCGCCGCGCGCGACGTCGACGAGGCGCAGCTCGACCAGCACCTGGCCGGCAGCTACGGCATCTTCTCCGGCCCGCCCAAGGGCGTGGCGACGATCGTGTTCAGCGCCAAGGCCGCGCGCTGGGTGGCCGACGAGCACTGGCACTCGCAGCAGCAGGGCCGGCACCTGCCCGACGGCCGCTACGAGCTGAAGGTGCCCTACAGCGCGCCGCGCGAACTGCTGATGGACGTGCTGCACTACGGCAGCGACGCGGAGATCGTCGAACCCGAGTCGCTGCGCGCGCAGGCGCGCACGCTGCTGACCCTGGCGCTGGCCAACTACGAGCGCTGAGTCGATGGCCGCGCCCACGCCCGGACGCGAGCGCGGCGAGCCGATCGCGCTGGCGCTGGGCGCCGGCGGCGCGCGCGGGCTGGCGCAGATCGGCGTGATCGAGGCGCTGGAGGCGCGCGGCCTGCGGGTCGCGTCGGTGGCCGGCTCATCGAGCGGCGCGCTGGTCGGCGGCGTGTACGCGGCGGGCAAGCTGCGCGAGTTCCGCGAAGGCTTCGAGAAGCTCACCCGCGGCGAGTTCCTGCGCCTGCTCGACCCGGTGGTGGGGCGCCCCGGCGTGATCGGCGGCCAGCGGCTGGTCGACGCGATGCGCGAGGTGGTCGGCGATCCGCGCATCGAGGAGCTGCCGCTGCCGTTCACCGCCGCCGCGGTCGACATGGAGCGCCAGCGCGTGGTGTGGCTGCGCAGCGGGCCGCTGTGGCAGGCGCTGCGGGCCTCGTTCGCGATCCCGGGCCTGTTCACGCCGCAGCTGGTGCACGGGCGCGAGCTGGTCGACGGCGGCCTGCTGGCGCCGATGCCGATCACCGCCACGCGGCTGTCCGACGCGCATCGCCTGGTCGCGGTCGACATGCACAGCCGTCCGGCGCAGCCACCCGGCGAGCCGGCCGACGGCACGCGCGCCACGCCGCCGCGCGGTTCGCGGCTGGGCCGCTGGCTGGACCGGCGCTTGGGCAACCCGCCGGGCGAGGCCAGCCTGGTCGACACCATGTCGCGCGCGCTGGACACCATGCAGGCGCAGATCGCCCGCGTGCAGCTGGCGCTGGATCCGCCGGAGCTGGTGATCAGCATCCCGCGCGACGTGTGCCAGGTGTACGAGTTCTGGCGGGCGAAGGAGGCGATCGAGGTCGGCCGCGCGGCGGCGGAGAAGGCGCTGGACGCGGCTGGGTACTGAGTTGTCCGGCGGGCGGTGCAGAGAAGAGCAAATCCCCCATCCCCCCTTTTCCAAAGGGGGCAGGATCAAGAGCCTTCCCTGGCCCCTGGCCCCTGGCCCCTGGCCCCTGGCCCCTGGCCCCTGGCCCCTGGCCCCTGGTCCCTGGTCCCTGGTCAGGCCTGTCATCCCGAGCGCAGCGAGGGATCTGCTTCATGAAGCGACGGGGAAAGCAGATCCCTCGCTGCGCTCGGGATGACCATCGGTCGAGGATGACAGCCGGCCGCTGCCTGGAACCTCTGCCCGTGCTTGCGCACCGGTTCCCGATTTCGGCCCGCTCCCCGGCCGCCGTCGCAGTCCGTGAGATGTCGCCGCGACACGCTGCGCTCCCGACCTGAGGAGCGCCGCCATGACGAACCGCCGACCGCAGTCCCGCGACATCGCCACCGCCGATGCACCGCCGCTGGCCGCCTGGCTGCTGGGCGCGCTGTTCCTCGGCGCCGTGGCGCTGCTCTCGCTGCCGGCCGCGCGCGCCGCCAGCGGCGCCTTCGGCTGGACGCCGCTTTGGCTGCTCGGCATGCCGCTGGCCAGCCTTGCGGCGCTGGCCGCGTCCCGTCTTTCCCTGCGCCTGCCGCGCCGCCGCATGCCGGACTCGTCACCGGCCATGCGGCGGCGCCGGCCGGGCACCGCGCAGGCGCGCCGTCGCACCGTTCCGGTCCGCCAGCGGCTGCCGCGCGCGGCCTGAATCCTGCCGTCATCCCCGCGGCCGGCGCCCGGACTTCCGGCACGCCGACCGCGGGGCGTGCCTGTGCTAGCGTGGCCGGTTTCGACCAACACCGTATCGACGGGGGACCTGATGCCGAAGCTGTCGCACGTTTGCCTTGCCGCGGGAATCGCGGCCGCCGCCGGCCTGGCCGGCACGCCCGCCCTGGCCGCGCAGGCCGACGAGAACGCGCCCACGGAGGACGCCATGCCGGCCGACCCGAACCAGTGGCTCGAGGACGTCACCGGCGACAAGCAGCTGGCCTGGGTGCGCGAGCAGAACGCCAGGACCGAGGCTGAGCTGGCCGGCGCGCCCGGCTTCGACAAGCTCGAGTCCGACATCCTCGCGGTGCTCGATTCCGACGCCAAGATCCCCTACGTCAGCAAGCGCGGCGAGTACTACTACAACTTCTGGCAGGACGCGCAGCACGAGCGCGGCCTGTGGCGCCGCACAACGCTCGAGGAATACCGCAAGGACGAGCCGAAGTGGGAAGTGCTGCTCGACCTCGACGCGCTGAACAAGGCCGAGAACGAGAACTGGGTCTGGCACGGCGCCGACTGCCTGCGCCCGGACTACACGCGCTGCCTGGTTGCGCTGTCGCGCGGCGGCGCCGACGCCGACGTCACCCGCGAGTTCGACCTGTCGACCAAACAGTGGGTGGAAGACGGCTTCTACCGCCCCGAGGCCAAGGGCGACCTGGGCTGGATCGACCGCGACACCGTGTACGTGTCCACCGACTTCGGCCCCGGCTCGATGACCGACTCGGGCTACCCGCGCATCGTCAAGGAATGGAAGCGCGGCACGCCGATCGAATCGGCGACGGTGGTGTACGAAGGCACCGCCAAGGACATGGCGATCGGCGCCGGCCACGACGACACGCCCGGCTACGAGCGCGACTTCGTGCGCCGCGCGATCGCCTTCTACAACGACGAGCTGTACCTGCGCGGCAAGGACGGCAAGCTTTCCAAGGTCGACGTGCCCAACTCGGCGCAGAAGTCGGTACAGCGCGAATGGCTGGGCCTGGAGCTGCGCGAGCCGTGGGAAGTCGACGGCAAGACCTACAAGGCCGGCTCGTTCATCGTCACCCGCTTCGACGACTTCATGGCCGGCAAGCGCGAGTTCGACGTGCTGTTCGAGCCCACCGACACCACCTCGCTGGCCGGCGCGACGATGACCAGGAGCCAGCTGGTGCTCAACGTGCTCGACGACGTCAAGAACCGGCTGTCCGTGGTCCGCCACGGTGCCGACGGCTGGACATCGACGCCCTTGAAGATCGGCGACATGGAGCTGGGCACTACGAGCATCGGCGCGGTCGATGCCGACGAAAGCGATGCGGTCTGGATCACCACCACCAACTACCTGACCCCGACCACGCTGATGCTGGCCGAGCAGCCGGGCCAGGCCGAACCGGAGGTGCTCAAGACCATGCCGGTGTTCTTCGACGCCTCGAAGGACGTGATCGAGCAGCACTTCGCCACCAGCGAAGACGGCACCCGCGTGCCGTACTTCATCGTCCACCGCAAGGACCAGGCGCTCGACGGCAGCGCGCCGACCCTGCTGTACGGCTACGGCGGCTTCGAGATCGCGCTCACGCCCTCGTACTCGGGCACGGTCGGCAAGGGCTGGCTGGAGAAGGGCGGCGTCTACGTGGTCGCCAACATCCGCGGCGGTGGCGAGTACGGCCCGCGCTGGCACCAGGCCGCACTCAAGCAGAACCGCCACAAGGCCTACGAGGACTTCGCCGCGGTGGCGAAGGACCTGGTCGCGCGCAAGATCACCTCGCCGCAGCACCTGGCCGCGATGGGCGGCAGCAACGGCGGCCTGCTGGCCGGCAACATGCTCACCCAGTACCCGGAGCTGTTCGGCGCGATCGTGATCCAGGTGCCGCTGCTGGACATGAAGCGTTACAGCCACCTGCTGGCCGGCGCCTCGTGGATGGCCGAATACGGCGATCCGGACACGGCCGACTGGGAGTACATCAAGACGTTCTCGCCGTACCAGCTGTTCGACCCGGCGAAGGACTACCCGGCGACCTTCATCTGGACCACCACCCGCGACGACCGCGTGCATCCCGGCCATGCCCGCAAGATGGCCGCGAAGATGCTCGCCGCCGACAAGGACGTGCGCTACTACGAAAACACCGAAGGCGGCCACGGTGCAGGCGCCACCAACAAGCAGTCCGCGCACGTGTGGGCGCTGAACTACACGTTCCTCTGGAACGAGCTGGCCAGGTAGCCGCGGCGAAGGCCCCTCTCCTGCGAAGCGGGAGAGGGAGGCGCTAAGCGCCGGGTAAGGGCGGCGTTCTTCGCCGGGACTGCGCGGCAACCGGTACACCCTCACCCCAACCCCTCTCCCGCTTCGCAGGAGAGGGGCTTGCTGCACCCGCGCTAGACTCCGGGCTCCCCCATTGCCCGGAGTTCCCATGTCCATCCGGACCTGTACCGGCAGCTGCCACTGCGGCAACGTGCGTTTCGAAGCCGACATCGACCTCGACGCCGGCGGCGGCAAGTGCAACTGCTCGATCTGCCGCAAGACCCGCAACTGGAGCGCCAGCGTCAAGCCCGAGGCGTTCCGCCTGCTGTCCGGCGCGGACGAGGTCATCGACTACCAGTTCGGCACCGGCAGCGTGCACTGGCCGTTCTGCCGCACCTGCGGCGTGCGCGCCTACGGCCACGGCGACATCCCCGAGGCGGGCGGAAGGTTCTACTCGGTGCGCCTGAACTGCCTCGACGACGTGTCGGCCGAGGCCCTGGCCGCCATGCCCGTGCGCTATGCCAACGGCCGCGACAACGACTGGTGGCACGAGCCCGGCGATGCCGAGAAGCGCTGGCTGTGACCCGGCCGGCGAACAACGAAGGAGGCGCGACCATGGTTGAACCGAAGCAGGTGATCGATTTCTGGCGCGACGCCGGCCCGGACAAATGGTTCGCGCGCGACGACGGTTTCGACGCGCGCTTCCGCGAGGGCTTCGCCGACGCCCACTGGGCCGCGGCGCGGCGCGAGCTGGAACACTGGATGGACACCGCCGACGGTGCACTGGCGCTGTTGCTGCTGCTCGACCAGTTCCCGCGCAACTGCTTCCGCCGCAGCGGCCACGCCTACGCCACCGATCCGCTTGCGCGGCATTACGCCGCCCGAGCGATCGACGCCGGCCTCGATGCGCAGGTCGATCCGGCGCTGCGCGTGTTCATGTACATGCCGTTCGAGCACTCCGAGGACATGGCCGACCAGCGGCGTACGCTCGAACTGATGCGCGCGGTGGACGCCGGCTACATGCAATACGCCGTGGCCCACCGCGACGTGATCGAACGCTTCGGCCGCTTCCCGCACCGCAACCGCGAGCTGGGCCGCGTGAACACGCCGGAAGAGCAGGACTGGCTCGACGCCGGCGGCGGTTTCTGAACAGCGTATCCATCGGGCGAAGCGTTCTCCATCCTGCCGCCTGTCGCCTGATATCTGGCGCGCGCGCATGCGCCCCGGACTTCCTGCTGAACCGCAACCCACGGTCCTAGGGCCTGCCCCAGATGCCCGCGTGCGGACGCGGCCCAGATAATGACCGGGCGAAAAACAACGCCCCGAGGCCATTGATGCTGCCCATCGACGACAGGACCTACGTCGCTCCGCCACCCCCGCCGCCCCCGCCGCCGCCCCCGCCGGTCGACAAGCAGCTGGAGAAGGCAGAGCCTCCGGAGGCGAAGAAGATCGTCGAGCACCTGGACTCGAAGCAGAAGCAGGCGCTGAAGGAGTCCTTCGACGGCAAGTCGCCGACCGAGCAGAAGGCGTTCGCCGACAACCTCGCCGGCAAGCTCGAAGGCAAGCAGCTGTCGCAGGTGCGCGGCGTGCTGGATGCGGACGGCGGCAAGGTGCTGGACAAGGCCGTCGACGCCCATGCGCCCCAAACGGTGCAGGCCGACTACCAGCAGGCCAAACTGGGCGTGAGCGACAAGACGCTGCAGGCGCTGGGGCTGACGACGTCGGACCTCAAGGACGTCACCAAGCCGGTCGCCGACAAGCTCGAGGCGGTGGCCAAGGCGGCTGGCGACAAGGACATCGGTGGCACGGTCGACGCGCTGCAGGACCTGCAGGACAGCGCCGGCCCGCTGGCGCGCGACGTCCTGACCAATCTGGTCGACAAGTCGTCGGCGCCGCAGGCGCTCAAGGACCTGGTCAACGGCGACGGCGAGCTGGCCGGCAAGCTGCTCGGCGCCGGCAAGGACGTGGTGCAGGGCCTGCTGGAAGGCGACCTCGGCAAGGTCGTCACCGACTTGGCCTCGAATACCGGACTGCGCGACGCGGTGGTCAAGGCCGCGACCGACAACCCGGCGATCTCCGGCGCGCTGGAGAAGCTCGGCAACATCACCCCGAAGCAGCTCAAGGACGCCGGTCCCGAGCTGCTCAACGCGGCGGTGAAGGCCGCCAGCGGGGACTACAAGGGCGCGGCGCTGGAGCTGGTCGACGCGCTCAAGGACGGCAGTCCCGCGGCGCAGAAGGCCTTCACCAAGGCCGCCGGGCTGGTCGACGGCCTGCCGCAGCCGGTCAAGGACATCCTGTCCGATCCCAAGCTGCAGGACGCGCTGTCTGGCGCCGGTGCCGACGCGCTCAAGGCGCTGGTCAACGGCAAGCCGCAGGAAGCGTTGTCCGCGCTCACCGATCCGGAACTGCGCGATGCGGTGTTCGACGCGGCCGTGCAGCAGGAGCCGCTCAAGGGCGCGCTTGAAAAGCTCGATATCGATCCGGAGAAGATCAAGGCAACCGGCGACGCGATCCCGCACCTGGTCGAGGCGATCACCAAGCTGGACGACGATCCGGCCGGCGCGCTCAAGGCGCTTGCCGGCGCGACCGACGCGGCCGCGCCGGTCGTTTCCGACCTGGCGGCGAAGATCGGCGAAAAGCTGCCGGGCGACGGCGCCACCGGACAGCTGCTCAAGAGCATCGTCACCGACAAGGCGCTGATGACCCAGCTGCTGGGCAACGACAACGTCCACGGCGCGATCGCCGACCTGTTCAGCGGCAAGGTCAACGAAGGCCTGAAGGGCCTGGGCGACGACGACGCGGCGATGAAGGCGGTCGCCGACCACATCGTCAAGGCCGATGACCCCGCCACCACCGCGCTGCGCGGCAAGCTCGAAAAGCTTGGCTACAGCAAGGCCGAAGACATCGCCACCATCGGCCCCGTGCTGGCCGACGTGATCGAACTCGGCGAGATCGTGTCCGGCGGCAAGAACCCGGCCGAGGCGCTGGTCAAGCTCGGCGAGATCGGCCGCGGCCTGCCCGACGACGTGCGTGGCAACGTGCTCGACAAGCTGCTTTCGCCGATCGCCGACCACCTGCCCAAGCTCAGCCCCGAGGTCAAGGAGCTGGTGAAGGCGACCGTGGTCGGGCTGACCGACCCGGACGTGGCGAAAACCTTCGTCGGCGCGATCCAGTCGCTGCCGAAGGATCCGGCGGCCTTCCTCAAGGGCATCATTTCCACCGCCAGCGCGCTGTCGTCCAACCACGACGTGTCGCTGGCGATGCTCAACGCGCTGGGCAAGATCGGCGACGGCCAGCCGCAGAAGCACGGCAACATCGGCGCCTTCTTCGCCGACGCGGACTTCAACAAGACGCTGGTGGACACCGGCAGCGTGGAGTCGTTCTTCCAGGGCGTGGAGGAGATCCTGGTCAATGGCGATCTCGTCGAGGGCCTGAAGAAGTTCGGCGGCGTGATCGGCAACCTGATCCAGGACGGCGACGACATCAAGATCGGCGGCCAGTTCATCGGCAAGGAAGTGTTCGGCAAGAAGGTCGGCTTCCACCTGCCGTCGGTGAAGCTGCCGATCGGCGAGGACGGCTTCGGCAACATCGGCCAGCTGCTCAGCCACATCAAGGACGGCCTGCCCGAGTCCGCGCGCAACAAGATCGACGGTTTCATCACCGACGCGGCGAGCAAGGTCGTGACCGGCTCGCTGCCGTGGAAGCAGATCCCGAACCTGGTCGGGGACGTCAAGAACACCGTCAGCGAGTGGGGCGACAACTCGATGTTCGAGAACGTCCTCAACGTGTCCGAGATCGTTGCCGGCGCCGGCAGCCTGCTGCCCGGCGCGGGCAAGCTGGTCGAGCCGCTGAAGCTGGTGATCGGCATCGGCCAGGGCCTGATGGATGCCAAGGACGCGGTCGAGACCGGGGTGAACCTGGCGGATGCGCTGGGCGTGACCTAGCCGGCATCCCGCACCCCGCGACACGGGGCCGCGCCTGCTGCTGCGGGCGCGGCTTTTTTTCGCCGTGGATCCCAGGCGGGGCGGAGTCGCGCACGCGCCCGGGTGGTCAGGGCGGACTCTCGGGTCCTGCGGGGAAAACCCGCCCGGGGAAAGCGTGTCAGCCGGCCAGGCCAGCCGCGCGCAGGAACGCCAGGCCCTGCGCCACCCGCGCGTCGTCTTCGATGTCTTCGGGCAGTTCCAGCAGCCGTCCTTCCGGCACCACGGCCGCGCGCTCGCGGATGAAGGCCTTGCCCAGCGTGATCTCGGTGTCACGCGCCTGCATGGCTTCGGCCAGGCTCAGCTTGTCCGCCGTCTCCGGCGAGATCCTGCCAAGCCCGCTCCAGTCGATGATGCAGGCATCCACCTTCGGCGCGAACACGAGCCAGGCAGTGCCGTAGATGCCCACGCGCGGCTGGTCGCCGTACAGCGACTGGAATGCCTTCCAGTAGTGCGGCGCGACCTTCTGCGGCGCGTCCGGATCGAGGAAGGTTTCACGCAGCGCGCGCGCCGCGTCCGCATCGGCCTTCACCACTTCGTCGATCTTCGCCTGGCTGGCTTCGACGTAGCCGGCCGCTTCGATGACCTGTCCTGCCCAGCGCGTTCGTTCCAGCGGCGGCTGGTCGAGAATGATCAGTTGGGGTGCAGGCACGAGGTCGTCCATGGCGGGGAGGTGCCCCCGATTATAGTCACGGCATGGTGACCGTACCGGCGTGCTCCGGGCACGCGGCGCACTGCGGCGTTCAGTAACGGGGCACGGACGGGTCCACGTCCTGCGCCCAGGCGTCGATGCCGCCGACGATGTTGAACACCTCAGTGAACCCCTGCGCGCGGAAGTGTTCGGCGGCCTGCGCGCTGCGGCCGCCGTGGTGGCAGAGGAAGGCCAGCGGCAGGTCGTGCGGCTGGGCCAGCAGCTCCTCGAGGCCGCCGGCGTCGAGCACGGCGTAGGGCAGGGCGATCGCGGCCAGTTCGCGCTCGGGCAGCGGGCGTACGTCGACGATGGTGAGGCTGCCGTCGCGCACGCGGGCGTCGGCTTCGGCCGGGGTCAGGTCCTGGACGTCTGCATTCATGCGCGCAGTCTAATCGCCCCGACGGCGCGTGGCATCATGCCGGCATGGACGCGATCGGCCAGCCGCTGCCTGTACTGCATCGCGTCCCGGGCGCGTCGCGGCCGTGGCTGTGGTGGCTGCTGGCCGCGCACGCCGCGGTCGCGCTGCTGTGGTGGCAGCTGGGCTGGAAGGCCGGCCTGGCGCTGATGGTCGCCACCCACCTGGCGTGTCTGTGGGGCGTGTTCTGGCCGCGCGCGGCGATGTACGGACCGGTGCTCTCGCACCTGCCGGCCAGCGACCGCCGCGTGTGGCTGACCATCGACGACGGCCCGTCTGACGACACGCCGGCGCTGCTCGACCTGCTCGACGCCTGCGGCGCGAAGGCGACCTTCTTCCTGGTCGGCGAACGCGCCGCGGCGCGCCCGGAGCTGGTGCGCGAGATCGCCGCGCGCGGCCACGGCATCGGCAACCACAGCCACGGCCACCCGCAGGCCTGGTTCTGGGCGCTGGGACCGGCGCGGATGCGGCGCGAGATCGTGCAGTGCCAGGAAACGCTGCGCGCGATCACCGGCTGCCCGCCGCGCTGGTTCCGCGCGGTGGTCGGGCACGCGAACCCGTTCGTGTCCGCGCCGCTGCGCGACTGCGGGCTGGCGCGCGTGGCCTGGGACGTGCGTGCGTTCGACGCGGTGCGCGCGGATCCGGCCGGCGTCGTCGCACACCTGGAAAGCGCACTGTCGCCCGGCGCGATCGTGCTGCTGCACGAGGGCTCGCCGCACGGGCGCAACGTGGAAATGATCGCCCTGCTGCTGCAGCGGATGCAGGCGCTGGGCTATGCGACGGTGCTGCCCGAGGAGCTGGAGCGCAGCGTTTAGGGCGGTCTTGCCGGCCGCTACGCGCGGCTGGCCACCACCAGCCAGTTGTTGAACGGCGTGCGCCCCCACAGGGGTTCGATCGCGACCTGCATCCCCGCGCCTCCGAGGATGCCGCGCAGGCCGTCCGCGCTGGGATGGCAGCGCGGCGTCGACTGCATCCAGCCGACCAGGTTTGCCGCGCGGTCGCCGATCCGCGAGACCAGGCCGCGGCGGCTGCCGTCGACCAGGCCGGTGCGGATCACCAGCCGCGCACCCGGTGTCAGCATCGCGGCCACGTTTTCCAGCAGCTGTCGCTGCGCCGGTGCCTGCAGGTACTGCAACACGTCGAGGATGGCGACGCTGCCGGTGTGCGCGGGGAGGTGGTGGGCCAGGTCGACCACTTCGAAACGCGTCGACGCGAGCGGCACGCGCTGCGCGGCGGCGATCGCGCGCTCGATCTTGGCGGCGTCGTTGTCGACGCCGTAGTAGGGCATCGACTGCCCGTCCTGGCGCAGCGCGTGCGCGAGCAGGCCAAGCCCGCAGCCCAGGTCCATCACCGGCGCGCTGCTGCCGCGCAGCGCGCGCAGCACGCCCGGGTAGAGCGGGTCGGTGGACAGCTTGCTGCGGATGTAATGGAAGTCCCAGCGGTTGCGCACGCGGTGCGGCGGCAGGAAGGCGCCGGCGATCTGCGTCGCCTGCGCGCGCGACAGCGGCTGGCCGCTCACGGCGCCAGCATCCGGCGCGCGACCGGCAACGCAAGCGTGGCCCAGTGCGCGTACATCCCGGCCGACGGATGCAGGCCGTCGCCGACCAGCATCCCCGCCTCCGCGCCGCGTGCGCGGCTCAGCGGGGTGATGTCGACGAAGGCCGCGCCGTGGCGTTCGCAGGTCTCGCGTGCGGCCGCGTTGTACGCATCGAGTTCGCGTGCGACCCGTGCCACGTCGCGGCCCTCGCGCGCGGCGAACGGTGTCACGCCCCAGTCGGGGATGGACAGCACCAGCACCCGGCCGGCGCGGTCGCCCGCATACGCGATCGCGCGGGCGAGCAGGGCGGCGAACTGATCGCGGTATTCGCCGACGTCGCGGCCGCGGTACTGGTTGTTGACGCCGATGAGGAGGGTGACGAAGTCCCAGGCCAGTCTCGTCTCCCCGGCTGTCGCAGGAGCGGCGGGAGCCGCGATCCCGCCGTTGCCAGGCCCGGGAAAGGTCGCGGCTCCCGCCGCTCCTGCAGAAGCCCCGGCATCAAACGCATCCAGCGCCGCCGCCAGTTCGTCCGTCGTCCAGCCGGTGGCGGCGACGATCTCCGGATCGCCCAGCCTCACCCCGTCATCGCGCAGCGCGCGCGCCAGCTGCACCGGCCATCGGTCGGCAGGGTCGACACCTTCGCCGATGGTGTAGCTGTCGCCCAGCGCGAGGAAGCGCAGGAGGCGGATGGGCGGCAGCGGGCCACCCGTGGTACGGACCGGCGTCACGCCGCCGTCCGTGTCGCGGCGCGGTCGGCGTGGCGCGCGAGCACGCGGTCGATGCGCGAGAACACCTCGCGCAGGGCGTCGGGCTGCGGCAGCAGGGTGACGCGGAAGTGATTGCGATAGGGCACGTTGAAGCTCGACCCGGGCACGATCAGCACGTCCTCGGTCTCCAGCAGCTCCAGTGCGAAGTCGTGGTCGTCGAAGCCTTCGGCCGCATCGCCGGTGACGCCGGGGAACGCGTACAGCGCCGCATCGGGCGCCACCAGCTTCAGGTGCCTGCTGGCGGCCACGCTCTCGACCACCGCGCGCCGCGCTTCATGCAGGCGGCCGCCCGGCCGGCACAGCGGCGTGATCGTGTCCACCCCGCGCAGCGCGGCATCGATCGCGAACTGCCCCGGCACGTTGGCGCACAGGCGCAGCGCGCCGAGCAGGTCCATGGCGTGGTGGAACGCGTCGCTGCGCGCGGGGTCGCCGGACAGCACCGCCCAGCCCACGCGCCAGCCGCAGGCACGGTGCACCTTGGACAGGCCGCCGAACGACAGGCACGGCACATCGCCGGCCAGCGGCGCGACCGGTTCGAACGTCGCGTCGTCGTAAAGGATGCCGTCGTAGATCTCGTCGCACATCAACAGCAGGTCGTGCTTCGCGGCGATGGCGACGATGCGTTCGAGCAGCGCACGCGGATAGCTCGCGCCTGTCGGGTTGTTGGGGTTGATCAGTACGATCGCGCGGGTGCGCGACGACACCAGCGCCTCGATCTCGTCCGGGTCGGGCAGGAAGTCGTTGGCGACCTTGCAGCGGTAGTAGACCGGGCGGCCGTCGTTGAGGATCGTCGCCGCCGACCACAGCGGGTAGTCGGGCGAGGGCAGCAGCACTTCGTCGCCGGGGTTGAGCAGGGCGCGCAGCGACAGGTCGATCAGCTCGCTGACGCCGTTGCCGATGAACACGCGATCCGGCGCCGCGCCGGGCGTGCCGCGCGTCTGGTGGAAGGCCGCGATGGCTTCGCGCGCGGCCGGCAGGCCCTGCTGGTGGGTGTAGGGATCGGTATCGGCGATGCCGTCGGCGATCGCGCGCTGCAGGTGCTCGGGCGCGCGGAAACCGAAGGCGCCGGGATTGCCGATGTTGAGCTTGATCAGGATCCGGCCGCCGGCTTCCAGTTCGCGCGCCCTGCGGGCCAGTTCGCCGCGGATTTCGTAGCGGACTTCGGACAGGCGTTCGCGGGTCTTCAGGCTGGGGGGCGACATCGGGCGGCAGGGCGGCGGAGTGGCCGCAAAGCCTAGCGGAAAACCCGCTGCCGCGCCCCGCGCGGACACCCCCGTTCCCGTGGGAGCGGCCATGGCCGCGACGAGGCTTGACCGGAAGCGCCCGTCGCGGCCATGGCCACTCCCACCTGTCCGGCGCCCCCGGGCTTGCGCCGCACGACTTGCGCTTAGAATCCCCGCGATGCCCATCCAATGCCGCCACGCTTGAATCCCGCCTTCACCGCCCTGCGCATCATCGGCTGGCCCTGGGCCGGCGAACCCGATGATCCGGCGTGGCGCGAGGCGATGGCCGCGCACCCGCAGGCGCGGCCGGCGCGGGTGGTCGAACAGCATCGCTCCGGCTACGTCGTCGCCGAGGGGCCGGGCGAGGGCTTCACGGTCGAATCGCTGCCCGAATGGCAGCGCCCGGCCGGCTACCGCAAGGGCGGCACCTCGGTCGAGCAGCGCGCCGCGGTCGGCGACTGGGTGCTGATCGACGGCAAGCGCATCGTCGCGCTGCTGCCGCGGCGCAGCGCGATCAAGCGCGGCGCCGCCGGCGAGCACTACAAGCAGCAGGTCATCGCCGCCAACATCGACACCGTGCTGGTGGTGTGCGGCCTGGACGGCGACTTCAACCCGCGCCGGATCGAGCGTTACCTGCTGCTGGTGCACGGCGGCGGCGCGCAGCCGGTGGTGGTGCTGACCAAGGCCGACAAGGACGACAGCGACGTGCCGGCGGCCATCGACGCGCTGGTGGGCGTGGCCGGGCAGGACGTACCGGTGCTGGCGGTCAACGCCCGGGACCGCGACAGCGTCGCCGCGCTCGAACCGTGGCTGCAGGCGGGCATGACCGCGGTGCTGGTCGGCAGCTCCGGCGCCGGCAAGTCGACGCTGACCAACACCCTGCTCGGCAGCGACAAGATGAAGACCGCCGACGTGCGCGAAAGCGATGCGCGCGGCCGCCACACCACGACCCACCGCGCGCTGATCCCGCTGCCCTCGGGTGCCTGCCTGATCGACACGCCGGGGATGCGCGAGCTCAAGCCCACCGGCGAGGAGGACCTGGCCGAAGGCGGCTTCGCCGACATCGAGGCGCTGGCCGAACAGTGCCGGTTCCGCGACTGCAGGCACGACCGCGAACCCGGCTGCGCGGTGCGCGCGGCGATCGAGGCCGGCGCGCTCGACCCGCAGCGCTTCGCCAACTACCTGAAGCTGCGCGACGAGGTCGCCGGCGCCGCCGACAGGCTCGCCACGCGGCTGGCGCAGAAGGCCGATGCAAAGGTGCAGGGCAAGGCGCTGCACAAGCGCCTGGACGACAAGTATGGGAAGCACTGACGCCCCCGATGCCCTCGCATGCGCGGCGGAAGCCGCGACTCGGGGGGCGGTCGCGGCTTCCGCCGCGCCTGCAGGCGACTGACATGGCGTCGCACGCGCCCGACATCGCCCACCACGCCGCCCTCGACGCGCGCATGGTCGCCGCCGCGCGCGGGATCAAGGTGCTGACGCTGGCGAGCTGGCCGGTGCAGCTGCAGCAGCGCTTCCTCGACGGCCATGCGCGTGGGCAGGACCTGCCGCCGCGGATCGAATATCCGAAGCACGACTTCAGCGACGCCCGACGCGAACTCGATGCCATCGCCAGCGCCGCCGATCCCGCGCATCCGCTCGGCGCCTACCTGCTCGAATCCACCCGCAGCTGGTCGATCGCCGCGCAGCTGCTCGAATCGCTGGGCACGCCGGCCGCCGGCGTCCACTCGGCGACGCTCTACGGCCGCCCCGACGATCCGCTGCCGGGCAACGGCCCCACCGCGCGCGAGGCCGCGCGGCACTTCATCGACATCGCCAACGAACTCGACCGCGAACTGCTCGCGCCCGCCGAACAGGTCACCATCTCCGCCACCGCGCTGCAGCTGCAGCTGCAGGCCGAACTCGACGCCTACTTCGGCGAACGGATGATCGCGGTGGAGCTGGACCCGGACATGATTGCCAAGGCCGCCGCCGGGGCGCGCCGCATCCGCCTGCGCACCAGCGCCCAGTACACCGACTACGACCACCACCAGCTGCTCCAGCACGAGGCCTTCGTGCACTCGCTGACCGCGCTCAACGGCCGCGGGCAAACCGTGCTCGGCAGCCTGGCGCTGGCCTCGCCGCGGACCACGGCCACGCAGGAAGGGCTGGCGGTGTTCGCCGAACAGATCACCGGCAACATCGACATCGAACGCATGAAACGGGTCAGCCTGCGCATCGAGGCGATCGCGATGGCGCTCGGCGGCGCCGGCTTCATCGACGTGTTCCGCTACTTCCGCGATGCCGGACAGTCGGCGGAAGAGAGTTTCGCCTCCGCCCAGCGCGTGTTCCGCGGCGTGCCGCTGGACGGCGGCCATGCCTTCACCAAGGACGCGGTGTACCTGCGCGGCCTGATCGGCGTGCACACCTTCTTCCGCTGGGCGCTGGGGCAGGGCCGGCTGCGGCTGTGCCGGCAGCTGTTCGCCGGCAAGATGACCCTGGGCGACGTGCAGCGCTTCGCGCCGCTGTTCGAGGCCGGCGTCCTGCAGCCGCCGCGCTGGCTGTCGCACTGGGTGTCGCGCGCCAACGGCCTGGCCGGGATGCTGGCGTTCTCGCTGTTCGCCAACCGCATCCGGCTGGACCATGTGTCGGGGTCCGCGCCGGATTTCGAACTCTGAGCGGGCGCGCTGCCGCCGTCAGTCGGCGGGCACGCGGATTTCCTCGATGACCGAGGCGAGCAGGTCGATGAATTCCCCGGCCGTTTTCGACGGTGGGCGGTCTTCGAGGTACACGCATTCGATCTTGAACCGGATCGGCGGGTCGAGCGGACGGAAGCGCACCGTGTCGCCGGCGCCCGCGCGCGCGGTGAATTCGTCGACCACGGTCATGCCGGCGCCGCAGCGGGTCAGCGCGGCGGCGATGTAGAAGGTCTGGTTCGACACCACCTCGTGGATCACGACGTCGTGGCGCTTGAGCTCGCTGGTGAACGCGTCGCCAACCGGCCCGCCGGTGGTGAGGCCGACCATGTCGCGGCCGTCCAGCAGCGACAGCGGGATGGCGTCGCCGGCGTCGGGCAGTTCGTCCCGGCCGAACAGCAGCATGAGCTGGCCCATGTCGAGCACGCGGTGCTTCATGCGCGGGTGCTCGGGCGCGTCGTAGGCGATCGCGACGTCGACCCTGCGCTCGTACAGCGCCTGGAACAGTTCGTCGTGGTGCAGCGTCTGCACGTCGAAGGTGACGCGCGGGTGCTGCTTGCGGAAGCGCGCGATCGCCAGCGGCGCCGCGTGCAGCCCCAGCGACGGCACCACGCCCAGGCGGATGTGGCCGCCGCCGACGTTGCGGATGTTGCCGACGGTCTTCTGCAGCGAGGTCAGGCGGTCGAAGATTTCGCTGACTTCGACGAACAGCGCGTGCGCCTCGTCGGTGGCGACCAGCCGCCCGCGCACCAGCGTGAACAGCGTGAGCCCCAGCTGGTACTGGGTGTGGTGCAGGACCTTGCTGACCGAGGGCTGCGACACGTGCAGGGCGCGCGCCGCGGCGCTGATCGATCCGGTCGTGTAGACGGCGTGGAAAACTTCGATCTGGCGAAAGCGCATGGCTTCGATCTTAGGCGAGGCACCGGTGCCTGTCATTCGAAGCCGCGCCGCGCGCGCTGCCGATGCGCTATTCCGGCGACCGGCCGGTGCCTTCGCGGCGCGGATCGGCCGCCCATTCGAGCACGCCGTCGCGCAGGAACACGCCATGCAGGCCGGAGTCCTCGCCCGAACCTGCCTGCACATCCACGCCGCGGCGCGCGAGTGCTTCGCGGATGGCCGGCGCGAAACGCGAGGCTTCGCCGTTGAAGTGCTTGCCGCGCGCGACCAGGTTGGGCAGGTCGACCGCTTCCTGCAGCGGCAGGTGCCAGTAGACCAGGCCGACCAGGGTCTTGGCGATGTAGGCGGGGATCGCCGAACCGCCCGGTGAACCGATCGCGCCGACGAACCTGCCGTCGCGGTCGAGCAGGATCGCCGGCGACATCGATGAGCGCGGGCGCTTGCCGCCGGCGATGGCGTTGGCCGGCGGCACGGGGCCGGCCGCCGGATTCCAGGAAAAATCGGTCAGCTGGTTGTTGAGGAAGAAGCCGTCGACCATGCGCCCGGAGCCGAAGAACGATTCGATCGTGGTGGTGATCGACACCGCGTTGCCCTGCGCGTCGACCACGACCATGTGGCTGGTGCCGCCGGGTTCGTCGGTGCGGTCGCCTGCCGCCGCCGGCGCGCCTTCGGGGTGGCCGGGCGCGGGCGCGGGGCCGGCCGTGTCGCCGACCAGTGCCCGGCGCGCGGCGACGTAGGCCGGGTCGAGCAGGCCGTCCACCGGCACCGGCACGAAGCGCGGATCGCCGACGTACTGGTCGCGGTCGGCGTACATGACCCGGCTGGCCTCGGCGAACAGGAACCACGCTTGCGGATCATCCGGCCCGCGCTGGTCGATGTCGGTGCCGTCGAGCAGCGCCATCAGCTGCAGCAGGCCGACGCCGCTGGTCGGCGGCGGCGGCACGCACAGCACGTACTCGCGCAGCGGCCTGCAGATCGGCGCGCTGGTATCGGGTTTGTAGTCGGCCAGGTCGCGCTCGCTCATCGCGCCGCCCAGCGGCGGCTGGTGCGTGCGCGCGACGATCGCGCGCGCGATGTCGCCGTGGTAGAACGCCGCCTCGCCGCCTTCGGCCAGCGTGCGCAGCGTGTCGGCGTAGGCGGGGTTGCGCAGCAGGTCGCCGACTTCCAGCGCATCGCCCTGGTCGTTGGAGAAATAGGCGACCACGTCGGGCGCGGAGGCCTGCGGGAACTTGCCGTGGATGTGCTCGGACAGCCGCGGGGTGACCTCGAAGCCGGCCTCGGCGCGCGCGATGGTTTCATCGAACAGCTGGTCCCAGCGCAGCCTGCCGTGGTCGCGCTGCGCGGCGGCAAACACCGCGACCGCGCCGGGCACGCCGGTGGCGCGGCCGGTCAGCATCGCCCTGGAATGCGGAAGCGGATTGCCTGCCTCGTCGTCGAGCAGCTGCGGCGTGGCCAGCGCCGGCGCCGCCTCGCGCCCGACGTAGCTGCTCACCTCGCCGCTGGACGCGTCGTACACCAGGATCATGGCGCCGCCGCCCAGGCCCGAGCTCTGCGGCTCGACCAGCCCCAGCATCGCCTGCACGGCGACCGCGGCGTCGATCGCGCTGCCGCCGCGGCGCAGCACCGCGGTCCCGGCGTCGACCGCGAGCGGATGGGCGGCGACCACGATGCCGCGCGTGGCCGGAACGGGCGTGGCCGCCGAAGCGGCAGGCGTGACGGGCGCACTGCGGCACGCGGACAGGACCAGCAGCAGGCACAGCGCAGCGGCCGGCAGCCAGCGGCGCGCACGCGGCGCGGCCGCGGAACGGCTTGGACAAGGGATGGCGTTCATGTTCCCAGCCTAGCGCCCGGCACGGGATCGGCAAGCGCATTGGCTTGCATGGGGCATAACCGGCGGTAATGGATGTCCATAGCCCGGGGTTATACCGATGGCCGGAAAAGCTGGACGACAAGCCGCGGGGCCACTGCCACCCTCGGGTCATCACGACCATCCTGGCTGGCCCCGCCGCCGGCCATAGAAGCTCGATCCGAGGGAGCCAGCATGACCCGCCACTTCAGAAGAACCGTCCTGTTCTGCGCCGTCATCAGCGGCATGAGCGCCACCGCGTTCGCGCAGGAAAACGCCGCCGCGCCCGCCGCGCAGCAGGCCGCGCCCGCGCAGGCCGAACCGGCCGAACCCGCGTCGCCCGACGCCGCCGCCCAGGCCGCGCCGAAGGCCACCGACCTGGACAAGGTCGTGGTGGTCGGCAGCCGCCTGGCCGGCAATAGCGAGACCGGCATGGCCCCGGTCATCGTGCTGGGCGAGGACGAGATCGCCGACACCGGCGCGGTGTCCGGCGACGAACTCCTGCAGACCCTGCCGCAGGTCGGAGACATCCTGTTCGACAACACCGACACCGCCGCCAACATCAACGCCGCGCGCGGCGACGTCGGCTCGATCAACCTGCGCAACATCGGCACCGGCAACACGCTGCTGCTGGTCAACGGACGCCGCGTGGTGCCGCATCCGGGCACGCAGACCGAAAACCTCGTCCCGCGCCAGACCGGCAACATCAACGCCATCCCGCTGTACGGCACCCGGCGCATGGAAACCCTGCTCGGCGGTGCCTCGGCCCTGTACGGTTCCGACGCCGTGGCCGGCGTGATGAACGTGGTGATGGACACCACCTACCAGGGCTTCAAGGTGCAGACCAAGTACGGCGGCTCCGAAGGCACGGACTTCCGCGAGGGCAACGTGAACTTCAAGGCCGGCCACTGGTTCAACGACGGCCGCACCCGGGTGACCCTGCTCGGCGGCTATACCGACCGCTCCGAGCTGGCCGATTCCGAGCGCTGGTACAGCGCGAACATGGATCGGCGCCCATGGCTGGAAGGCACGCCGTTCGAAGGCTATACCGCGTTCGACGACCGCCTGTCGGCGACGTCCTGGGGCACGTTCCAGACCTTCGACAAGGTTGCGGTCCACCGCGACGGGCAGCTGGTCACCAGCGCCTCGGGTTATTTCCACATGGAACCGGGCACGAACGAGTGCGGTGCATCGGTCGATCCGAACGCCTGCATCGCCTCCGGTTCGACGCTTCCGCGCGAGCTGCGCTTCAACGCTGCCACCCAGCGCAACCTGCTCGGCGCGATCAAGCGCCGCAACCTGTTCGGTACCGTCGAGCACGACATCAACGACAATTTCGTCGCGTTCGGCGAGGCCAGCTACTACCGCTCCCGCTACGAAAGCATGCGCGAGCAGGCCGCACCGGTGGGTTCGGCCGCGATCGTGGTGCCCAAGACCAACTACTACAACCCGTTCGGCGCGATGTACCTGCCCGACGGTTCGCTCAACCCCAACCGCCTGCCGGGCATCGACGCGCCGGAAGAGGGGCTGGACGTGAGGATGGTCAGCTATCGCCCGACCGACACGTCGCGTCCGTACACGGTCGACGACGAGGCCTACCGGGTCGTGGCCGGCGTGCGCGGCATGCTCGGCTCGTTCGACTGGGAAAGCGCGGTGCTGTATTCGGCCGCCAAGACCCGCGACGCGCAGCACGGATCGATCAGCAACACGTTGTTCACGCAAGCGCTGGGGCGCAGCGATCCCGGCGCCTACAACCCCTTCAACGGCGGCGACCCGCTGGACTGGAACGCGCCGGACGGCACGCCCAGCGACGCCGACACGATCGCCTCGTTCACCATCCCGGTGATCCGCAAGAGCCGCAGCACGCTGTTCCAGGTCGATTCGCGCTTCCTGCGCGAGGACCTGTTCAGCCTGCCGGCCGGCGATGTCGGCATGGCGGCGGGCGTCGAATGGCGTCGCGAGACGCTCACCGACGACCGCGACGTCCACCACGACGGCACGATCACCTATACCGATCCGGTCACCGGGCAGGTCACCAGCGACATCCTCGGCGCGAGCCCCGCGCCCGACAACGAGGGTGACCGCACGGTCAGCTCGGTGTACGCCGAGCTGGCGGTGCCGCTGGTCTCGCCGCAGATGGGCGTGCCGCTGATGCGCTATCTCGACCTGCAGCTGGCCGGGCGCTACGAGCACTACTCGGACTTCGGCAGCGTGGCCAAGCCCAAGGTCGCCCTCGCCTGGGGCCTGACCGACGACCTGATGATGCGCGCCAGCTGGTCGCAGAGCTTCCTCGCGCCCAACATCATGCTTACCAACGCCAACGACATGAGCGTCAGCAACACGCGGACGGACTACTACGTCTGCGAAGCCGACATCCGCAACGGCGACATCGACAGCATCAGCCGCTGCAGCGAGAGCTACAGCACGGTCGAGCAGCGCAGCGGCAACCAGGACCTGGAGCCGGAAACCGCCGATACCTGGTCGGCCGGGTTCGTGTTCCAGCCCACCTTCCTGCCCGAGGGCTTCGGCAAGCTGACCCTGACTGCGGACTACTGGTCGATCCAGCAGGAAGACGTGATCGGCATCCTCGGCGGCAGCACCCAGCTGGCACTGGACTACGTGCTGCGCATGCAGGGCTCGTACAACCCGGCGGTGATCCGCAATGATCCGGACGACGCCCGCATCGCGCAGTTCGAAGGCACCGGCCTCGAACCGGTGGGCACGGTCGCGCAGATCAACGACATCTACATCAACCGCCTGCCGCGCACGACGCGTGGCCTCGACTTCTCGGCCAACTGGCGCCTGGCAACCGACAACGCCGGCACCTTCAACATCCAGCTCAACGCCTCGCGCCTGATCGAGATGACCCAGGAGCCGACCGCCGACGAGGAGATGATCCTCGAGGCGCAGGCGCAGGGCCTCATCGACGACGGCTTCAACATCAGCCAGGCCGGCAGCCTGGTGGGCTACAACGGCACGCCGGAATGGCGCGCGTCGCTGAGCGCGTCCTGGCAGCGCAACGGCTGGAAGATCGGCACCTTCACCCGTTACGTGGACCGCTTCGAATCCACCAGCGCCGAAGACGACGAGGGCAACCTCTACCAGGTGCCCAGCTGGAGCACGACCAACGTCTATCTGGAGCGCAGCTTCCGCGAGACGGGCAACTTCCTGGCGAACTCCGCGATCCGCTTCAGCGTGAACAACGTCGCCGACAAGGATCCGCCGCTGGGACCGACGACGTCGGGCTTCTACACCAAGGTGCATAGCGCCCGCGGCCGCGGCTACTACCTGACCCTGACCAAGGAATTCGAGTAGGCCGGGATGACACACACGCGGGAGCGGCCATGGCCGCGGCAGGCTCTCCTGCCGGGGGCGTCATCGCGGCCACGGCCGCTCCCGTAGCTGCATCTGGTGCCTGTCCCGTGTCCGGGAGAAACACATGCGCATTGAAGGCTTGACGCGCCGGCTGCGGATCGCCAGCGTGTTGGTGGCGGTGCTGGCCACGTTCGCCGGCCTGTCGCCGGCGGTGGCGCAGACGCGGCAGCTGCTCAACTACGAGGCGATCCACAAGCCCGTGCATGCCGACCGCGGCATGGTGGTGAGCCAGAACGCGGTCGCCAGTGAAATCGGCGCGCAGGTGCTGCGCGACGGCGGCAACGCGGTGGATGCCGCGGTGGCCACGGCATTCGCGATGGCGGTGGTGCTGCCGCGCGCCGGCAACATCGGCGGCGACGGTTTCATGCTGGTGTACCTGGCCGGCGAAGAACGCACGATCGCGATCGACTACCGTTCGATGGCGCCGGCCGCGGCGACGCTCGACCGCTACCTCGACAAGGACGGCAAGGTGGTCGGCGACAGCGCCGGCTACACGGCCGCCGGCGTGCCCGGCACGGTGGCGGGGCTGGCGCTCGCGCACCGCAAGTACGGCCGCCTGCCGTGGGCGCGGCTGCTGCAGCCGGCCATCCGCCTGGCCGCCGACGGCCTGGTGCTGTCGCGCGACGAGGCCTACGCGCTGGACTGGGGCAGGCAGCGGCTGGCGCGCAGCGAGGCCGGCGCGAAGGTGTTCCTGCATCCGGACGGCAGCGCATTGCGCGCGGGCGAGCGCCTGGTGCAGGCGGACCTGGCGTGGTCGCTGCAGCAGATCGCCGACCACGGTGCGGACGCGTTCTATCGCGGCGCGATCGCCGAGCGCCTCGCGGCCGGCATGGCCAGGCACGGCGGCCTGATCGCCCGCGACGACCTTGCCGCCTATCGCGCGATCGAGCGCGACGCGCTGCTGGGCAGCTACCGCGGCCACGGCATCGCCACCATGCCGCCGGTCAGCGGCGGCGGCGCCAGCGTCATCGAGATGCTCAACATCCTCGAGACCCGGGACCTGACGAAGGCCGGCGCGGGATCGGCCGATGCGCTGCACGCGATGGCCGAGGCGATCAAGCTGGCCTGGGCCGACCGCAGCCGCTACGCCGGCGACCCCGGTTTCTCGGACATCCCGGTGGGCGGGCTCACGTCCAAGCAGTACGCCGCGCAGCGCGCGCAGCTGATGTCGCCGGACAAGACCTTGCCCGCGCCGCAGCTCGCGCCCGGCGACCCGTGGCAGTACGAAAGCAAGGAGACCACCCAGATCTCCGTGATCGACGCCGACGGCAACGCGGTCAGCAACACCTACACGCTGGGTTCGGACTTCGGCAGCGGGGTCATGGTCGAAGGCACCGGCTTCTTGCTCGGCAACCTGATCGGCAACTTCCCGACCAGCGCGCAGGCGAGGGCGGGCAAGGACGCGGCCAGGACCATGGCCAACCTGCTGGGACCGGGCCGGCGCCCGGTGTCGAGCATGTCGCCGACGATGCTGTTCAAGGACGGCGAGCTGTGGATGGTCACCGGCAGCCCGGGCGGCAACACCATCCCCGGCACGGTGATGCAGACCATCGTCGACGTGGTCGACTTCGGCATGAACATCGCCGAGGCCACCAGCATGCCGCGCATCCACCAGGAAATGCGCAGCGGCGAACTGCGGGTCGAGCGCGGCTTCAGCCCCGACACGCTGCGCCTGCTGCAGGCGCGCGGGCACGAGGTGTCGCAGGACGAAACGATCGGCAGCACCCAGACCCTGATGCGCACCACGGACGGCGTCGAAGGCGCCGCCGACCCGCGCCGCCCGGGTGCCGCCGCCGTCGCGCAGTAGACGACCTTTCCGGGCACGGCCCGCAACAAAGGGGTGGGAGCATGAAGCAGGGCAGCAAGGCCGGGCGCGCGCTGGCGCTCTGCGCGGCAGTCGTGTTGGCGTGGACCGGCGTGGTGCCGGCAATCGCGCAGGAAAACATCGAAGACCGCCTGGGCCAGCTGATGGCCGCGCACGACACCGTGGGCCTGGCGGTCGTGGTGGTCAGGGACAATGCGATCGTCTACCGCAACAGCCTGGGCTGGAAGGACAGGGAGCGCAGGATTCCCCTCGACGGGGACGACCTGTTCCGGATCGCTTCGATCTCGAAGTCGTTCGCGGCGACCGGCATCCTGCAGCTGGTGGAGCAGGGCCGGCTGTCGCTGGATGCGGACGTCGGCGACCTGGTCGGTTTCCCGGTGCGCAATCCCCGCTTCCCGGACCGGCCGATCACGCTCGCGATGCTGCTCAACCACACCTCGTCGATCACCGACGGCAAGACCTACGGCAGCCTCGACCTGATCAATCCCGGTGCCGGCAAGGACTGGCGCGACCGCTACGCCGACCGCGCGCCGGGCGCGGCGTACGAGTATTCCAACCTCGGCTACAACATGGTCGGGACGATCGTGGAGCGGGTCTCGGGCGAACGCTTCGACGCCTACGTCAAGGCGCACGTGCTCGATCCGCTCGGCCTGTACGGCGGCTACGTGCCCGAGGCACTGGATGCCGGCCGTTTCGCGCAGATCTATCGCTGGCGCGAGGGCGAGGGCTTCGTGCGCTCGGACCAGGCGTACGCACCGCTGGGCGAGCGGCTGGACGGCTACGCGATGGGCTACGACACGCCGGTGTTCTCGCCGACCGGCGGCGTCAAGATCTCCGCGACCGACCTTGCCCGATACATGCTGATGCACATGAACCTGGGCGAATGGAACGGCGCGCGGATCATCTCGGCCGAACATGCGAAACAGATGCAGACGCCCACCGTCGACGTGGACGCGGATTCCGGCTACGGCCTGGCCATCCGCACCGACAGCACCCTGGTGCCCGGCGTCGTGCTCACCGGGCACACCGGATCCGCCTACGGGTTGTACAGCTCGATGTTCTTCGACCCGGAAAAGAAGTACGGCTTCGTCGTGATCACCAACGGCACCCGGGACATGGAAGTGCGGACCGAGGTCAACAGGGCCCTGTACGAGCACTTCATCGCGCGCGCCGCGGACGCGCCGGCGGCGGAGCAGGCATCCCCGCTCGCCCCTACGGCCAGAAGTTCAGGAACCCGGTGATGATCAGCGCGTTGGTGAAGTCGATGAAGAACGCCCCCACCAGCGGTGCGACCAGGAACGCGCGCGGCGCGGCGCCGTAGCGCAGCACCAGGGTGCGCATCACCGCCATCGCGTTGGCGGTGGTGCCGAGCATGAAGCCGATGAAGCCGCCGCCCATCACCGCGGCGTCGTAGTCGCGGCCCATGATGCGGAACACCGGGATGCAGAACGCCACCACCAGCGCGACCTGGATCGCCAGGTTGACCACCAGCGGCAGTGCCAGCCCCGACAGTTCCCACAGCTTGAGGTTCATCAGTGCCACGGCCAGGAACAGCGCCAGGCAGACGTTGCCGATCAGGTCCGTGGTCTGCACCGACAGGCCGACCCAGCCGGTGCGGTCGTCGAGGTTGCGGATCACCGCGCCCACCAGCATCGCGCCGATGTAGACGGGCAGGGTGAGGCCGAGCGAATCGAAGCCCTTGCCCACCCATGCCCCGGCCCACATCGCGATCAGGATCACCACGATGCTCTTGAGCGCGTTGAACTCGCGCGCCGCCTCGGTATCCACGACCACGCCCTCGCCGATGGCGACGTCGATTTCCTCCGCGACCATCGCGGGGACCTCGACGGCCTCGGTGGTCGCATCGCCGCCCTCGGTCTTCAGGCGCAGGCGCCGGATCAGCACGGTGATCGCCGGGCCGCCGACGATGCCGCCGCAGACGATGCCGGCCATCGCCGAGGTGATGGCGATCGATTCGGCGCCGACCAGCCCGGCCTTCTCGAACAGCGGCGCGAACGCCAGTCCCGTGGCCGGCCCGCCGGTGAGCGTGGCCGATCCGGCGAGCACGCCGAACATCGGGTCCAGCCCGAACGACGTCGCCACGCCGATGCCCACCAGGTTCTGCACGACCGCGAACCCCGACGCCAGCGCCAGGAACACCATCACCTGCCGCCCGCTGATCTTCAGCAGGGCGACGCTGGCGTTGACGCCCATGGCGGTGAAGAAGGCCACCATCAGCGGCCCCTGCAGCGCGGTGTCGAACTGGAACAGTACCGTGTCGCGGCCGTGCGCCCACAGCACCACCAGCGCGACCACCAGCCCGCCGATCACGGGCGCGGGCAGGTTGTAGCGGCCCAGCACCGGGATCACCCGGCACAGCGCGTAGCCAAGGAAGAGGGCAAGGCCGCCGAAGGCGACGGTCTGCACCGCGTTCAATTCAAGCATGTGGATTCCCCGGTTCGGATGCGGCCGGTGTCTGGCGTGCGCGGAGCGTCACGGACAGGTCCCGGGCGTGGGAGCGTGGAGACGGACGCGGCCGGCGGCGGTGCCGGTCAGCTTGCCGTCGAGGATCGCCGGCTGTCCGTTGACCAGCAGATGGTCGACGCCGCGCGACAGTTCGCGCGGATGCACGTAGTCGGCCATCGGTGCATAGCGCCCGGGATCGAGCACCACGATGTCGGCGAAGTAGCCTTCGCGCAGGTAGCCGGTGTCCTCGAGGCCGAGGATGTCGGCGCTCAGTCCGCTGGAGCGGCGGATGAAATCGTCGACGCCGATGACGTGGTCGCGCTTCACGTAGCGCGCGTACTTCTCCGGGAAGGTCGCGTACTGGCGCGGGTGGCCGTTGCTGCCGTCCGAGCCGGTGATCACCCACGGCTGGCGCATGAACAGGTCGACGTCGTCCTTGCGCATGTTGAACGAGGCGACCTGGTCGGCCGATCGCGCCGCGCGCTGCGCGCCGGTGCGCTCGCCGCCTTCCGAAATGATGCGCAGCGCGGCGTCGACCGGATCGATGTCCCATTCGCGCGCCATCTCGTCCAGCGTCCTGCCGGTCCACGGCCAGCCGCTGCCGGTCAGCAGCAGCGCGTCGGCGCCGCCGCGGCGGCGCAGGTTGTCGACCATTTCGCCGCGGATGCGGGCGCGCGTCGCGTCGTCCTGCAGCCGCTGCAGCAGCGCCTTGCGGCCGCCGTCGACTGCCCAGCGCGGCAGCAGCGCGGCGCCCATGTGGGTGCCCGAGGCCAGCCACGGATACTGGTCGGCGGTCACCCGCTGTCCGGACGCGCGCGCCTGTTCGATCAGCGCGATGACGTCCGCCGCCTGGCCCTGCACGTCGACGCCCAGCGCCTTGATGTGGGAGAAGTGGACCGGGATGCCGGCGCGGCGCCCGATCTCCAGCACCTCGCGCACCGAGCCGAGCAGGCCGATGCCGTAGGACGACTCGTCGCGCTGGTGGGTGTCGTAGATCCCGCCGCGCAGCGCGGCCTCGCGCGCGAGCGCAACCACCTCGTCGGTGTCGGCGAAACTCTGCGGCGCGTAGAACAGCCCGGTCGACAGGCCGAACGCGCCCTCGCACATGGCGCTGGCCACCAGTCCGCGCATCTGCTGCAGCTCCGGTGCGGACGGCGCGCGGTCGTCCTGGCCCAGCACCCGCGAGCGCACCGCGCCGAAGCCCACATGCATCGCCAGGTTGGTACCGACACCGTGGCTTGCGAACCACTCGCGCTGCGCCGTGATGTCTGGCGAGCCCGAGCCGTCCGAACCGATGAAGACCGTGGTCACGCCCTGAAACAGCCACGGCGCGTTGAGGCGCTGCGTGGCGTCGTCGGAGCGGATGAACCGGTCCGGATGCGTGTGCGGATCGATGAAGCCGGGCGCGACGATCCTGCCGTGCACGTCGAGGTTGCGCCGCGCGCGGAAGCGTGACGCGGCGTCCGGGCCGACGTAGGCGATGCGGTCGCCGACCACGGCCACGTCGGCCTGCCGCGGCGCATCCGCGCTGCCGTCGTGGACCGTCCCGCCGAGCAGCACGATGTCGGCGACCGGCCGCGCGGGCCGCTGCGGTTGCGCGCAGCCGGCCTGCAGGACGGCGGCCACGAGCAGCGCCATCTTCCATCTGCATCCGCGGCGCGTGGCGCGGGCGTGGGTCGGAGCCGGACGCGTGCGCCGGGTGGCCGTCACCGCGCGCCGACCGCCGCGTCGGCGCCGGCAAGGTCTTCGGCCTGGCCCCAGAAGCCGGCGACCGCCGGCTGCAGCGCGCCGTTGTGCGAGCGCACGCCGCCGTCGTGGTCGGCCTTGAGCCACAGCGGACCGTCGAGATCGACGAAGTCGGCTCCGCGCGCCACCAGGAAGGCCGGCGCCACGCCCAGCGACGAACACACCATGCAGCCGACCATGACCTGGAACCCGCTGGCGCGCGCCGCCGCCCGCAGTGCCAGCGCCTCGGTCAGCCCGCCGGTCTTGTCGAGCTTGATGTTGACGGCCTGATAGCGGCCGCGCAGGCGCGGCAGGTCGGCGGCGACGTGGCAGGACTCGTCGGCGCAGATCGGCACCGCCGGCTCGAAGCCTTCCAGAGCGTCGTCGTCGGCCGCCGGCAGCGGCTGCTCGACCAGCGACACGTTGAAACTGGCCAGCGCCGGCTGCAGTTCGCGCAGCAGGTCGATGTTCCAGCTTTCGTTGGGGTCGACGATCAGGCGCGCGTCGGGAACCGCCCGCCGCACCGCCTCGATCTGCGCGACCGGCGCGCTGGCGTCGACCTTGGCCTTGACCAGCCGCGCCGATGCCAGCCGCGCGGCGGCCTCGCCCATGCGCTCGGGCGTGTCGAGGCTGACGGTCAGCGCCGTAGTCAGCACCTGCGGCGGCGCCAGCCGCAGCAGCGACCACACCGACGTCCCGGCCAGCTGCGCGTCCAGGTCCCAGAGCGCGGCGTCCACGGCGTTGCGCGCGGCGCCGGCCGGCAGCAGCGTGGCCAGTTGCGCGCGCGATGCGCCCTGGGCGAGGGCCGTGCGCACGTCTTCGATCTGCTGCAGCACCGACTCGACGGTTTCGCCGTAGCGCGCGTAGGGCACCGATTCGCCGCGGCCGCGGCAGCCGTCCTGCGCGATCTCGACCATCACCACTTCGGCCGAATGCTTGACCCCGCGCGATATGCGGAACGGCGAGGCCAGCGGCCAGCTGCGGTGTTCGGCGCTCAGTCCGCGAAGCATGACTGCAGCCGGTCGACGATGCGTGCGGTACCGGTGCGCACCGGGTCCTCGCAGGGAAGTCCCAGCGCGTCCTCGATTTCGCGGCACTGCCGCGCCGCGGTTTCCGCGTCGGGCGCGTGCGAGGTGTTGGCCGCCACGCCCACGGCGATGACGTCGGGGTTGGTCAGGCGCGCGGCCTGCAGGTTCGCTTCCAGGCACGCCTTGAGGTCCGGCACCGGGTAGTGCGGCAGCCCGCGCATGTGCGCACGGCCGGGTTCGTGGCACAGCACCAGCGCATCGGCCTGCGAGCCGTGCAGCAGGCCCAGCGAGACGCCGGCGTAGGACGGATGGAACAGCGAGCCCTGTCCCTCGATCAGGTCCCAGCCGCCGTCCTCGCGCGCCGGCGAGATCCATTCGGCCGCGCCGGAGATGAAGTCCGCCACCACCGCGTCGATCGGCACCCCGGCGCCGGCGACGAAGATGCCGGTCTGCCCGGTGGCGCGGAAGTCCGCGCGCACCCCGCGCGCCTGCAGCTCGCGCTCGATCGCCAGGGTGGCGTACATCTTGCCGACCGAGCAGTCCGTGCCCACGGTCAGCAGGCGGCGGCCGGCGCGGCGGGCGCCGTTGCCCACCGCCAGCGGCGGCGGCTGGCGTGCATCGAACAGGCAGCGTCCGTTGCGTCCGGCCGCTTCCACGATCGCCGGATGCGAGGACAGCCGCTGGTGCAGGCCGGAGGCGATGTTCATGCCGGCGTCCAGCGCCGCGACCACGTCCTGCACGGTCCCGGCGTCCATCCGCCCGCCGGCGTTGGCCACGCCGACGATCATGGTGTTGGCACCGGCCGCGACGGCTTCCTCGAACCCCATGTCGGGCAGGCCGAGCGTGGTCCTGCAGTCGGGGCCGCGGAACTGGCCCACGCACCACTGCGGGCGCCACTGCGCCAAGCCGCGCGCGGTCTTGGCCGCGAGGTGGTCCGGTGCGTTGCCCAGGTAGAGCAGGTAGGGCGGCGGCCAGCCGGTTTCGGGCAGCGCCGGGGCGAGCGTGGCGGTTGGAGGCATGGGTCGAGGACGATCCGGTGGTGGATGTAGGGAAGGCGCGGCCGTCGAGTGAGGAGCGACGCTGCGCCGCATGCCGCGTCGGTGTGCCGCCCGGGGCAGCCCCGCGCGGCAGGCAATCCACCTTAGCCACTGCCCCGCCGGCCGGCCATTGAAAAGACGCAGGCCGTGCATAACCGCGGGTTATGCGCGGACCCGCGGGAAGGTCGCCGTCACGCCTCCAGTCGCTGCGGGGACACCACGCCGGCGAACCAGATCCGGCGTGGCAACGGATGGCCGATGCGGGTGTCCCGCTGTTCGCCGTCGGCGTGTGCCATGCGGCCTGGCCGGCGCACGGGGGCACGGCATGCAGGCAAAAGAAAGGCCGATGTGGATCGGCCTTCCAGGGTGCGGGTTGGTCGCCGGGCGCGCGGCGGCGGATCAGTAGCGCACGCCGAACCCGAGGTGCAGCTGCGGGTTGTTCTGCAGGATGTCCTGGATCTGCCCGCGGATTTCCGGCGGGATGCCCGGGTCGGACAGTGCTGCCATGACATCGTTGCGGCTGATGTAGCCATCACGCCCGCCGACGCCCGAAGCGGTATCGAGGAGGAAGTAGGCGTACTCCCGGGAATCGACCAGGCTGTCCACCGCCTGCAGGTCGCCCAGGCTGATCCGCCCATCGACGTCCGCGTTGCCGTTTGAGGCAGTGTCCACGACGAAGCGCGCCGTCGGGCTGCTGAGCAGGAACGCAGCGGCGGCGCGCACCTCGGTGGGCAGGTCGAAATTCGGGTTGTCCAGCATCCGTTGCAGTTCGCCAACGGTGATGTAGTCGTCGCCGCCGCCGACCTGGCTGAAATACTGCTGCAGCGTGGTCGAGGCCGACTGCACATCGCCGGTGCCGTCCAGCCGCACCGGCGGGCTGGATTGCCGGGTCAACGGGTCGTAGCCGGCATATTCGGCCATCATCCGGTAGATCTCCGGATGCTCGGCCGCCAGGGTTTCCGGATACTGGCGGAAGCGGTTCTGCAGGTCGGGCCAGGTCTCGCCGCCACGCTCGACGAAGTCAGTCGATGCCAGCGCCGAAAGCATCTCGTCTTCGTATGGGAAATCGCCCGGGAAGATGCTGTCCTGGCCCTCGCGCTGGCTGTAGCCCTGCATGAAGTGGGAGAACTCGTGCTGCGGCACGCTGTCGCCCTTGCTCAGCGCGGAAATCGTGTAGTTGGCGTCCATCCGGATGTGGCCGGCGCCGTACATCGCCCAGCCGGCGGCCTCGCTGCCGTCGTCGGTCAGTGCGGGACCGTCGTAGAAGCGCAGCACCATGTGGCCGTCGCCCTCCGGGCCGCCGTTGTAGGTGTCGTTGTTGCGCACGGCCTCGGCGATCGTGCTGTCCATGATCCCGGGGTTGCCAAACGTGGCCGCGGCCATGCCGCGCAGGGTCATGTCCTCCAGCGCCGGGTTGCGCTCCACGCCCGGCTCGTACTGGAATTCGATGCGCGGGTCGTTGCGCAGCGCCTCCAGCTGGGCGTCGTACTCCCGCTGCAACTCGGGCGTGAGGGTCTGGCGGAAGTTGTCCACTGCATCGAGCGTGGACAGGTCGCCGTTGGCGTTGGCCAGGTTCAGCGCCGCCTTGAACTCGGCCAGCAGCTGTGCCTCGGACTTGGGCTGTCCGTCCGGTCCGGTGCCGTACGGCACGCCGGGTGGGCGCGAAACCTCGGTGGGGGGCGTCGGGAACTGCGGGGGGAGCGGCGGATCCGGCAGCGGGATCGGGCGGATCGGAGGGGACATCAGCGTGTCTCGCGGCAGGGGAGGTTCCACGATAGGGAACGGCGGCGGCGCGGGACACATGGGGAAAACCCCTGCCGGGACCGCTAGAATCGTCGGCATTGCCTGCCGTGCGAACCAAAATGTCCGACCAGAAGCCCGCCCCCGAGTCCGCCGAAGATTTCCGCACCGCGGCGCTCGACTACCACCGCCTCGCCCCGGCCGGCAAGATCAAGGTCGCCGCAACCAAGCCGATGGTCACCCAGCGCGAACTGGCGCTGGCCTACTCGCCGGGCGTGGCCTACGCCTGCGAGGAAATCGCCGCCGATCCCACCAAGGCCAGCGACTACACCGCGCGCGGCAACCTGGTGGCGGTGATCTCCAACGGCACCGCCGTACTCGGACTGGGCGACATCGGCCCGCTGGCCGGCAAGCCGGTGATGGAAGGCAAGGGCGTGCTGTTCCAGAAATTCGCCGGCATCGATGTGTTCGACATCGAGATCGACGAGCACGACCCCGACAAGCTGGTCGAGATCATCGCCTCGCTCGAGCCCACCTTCGGCGGCATCAACCTCGAGGACATCAAGGCGCCGGAGTGCTTCATCGTCGAGCGCAAGCTGCGCGGGCGGCTGAACATCCCGGTGTTCCACGACGACCAGCACGGCACCGCGATCATCGTCGGCGCCGCGATACTCAACGCGCTGCAGGTGGCCGGCAAGGACATCGCCACGGTCAAGGTCGCCACCACCGGCGCCGGCGCCGCCGGCATCGCCTGCCTGGACATGCTGGTCGCGCTGGGCGTGGACAAGGCCAACATCATCGCCTTCGACCGCGAAGGCGTGATCCACGCCGGCCGCCCCGGGCTGGACCCGGACAAGGCCCGCTACGCGGTCGACACCGACAAGCGCACGCTGGCCGAAGTCGTGGACGGCGCCGACATATTCCTCGGCCTGTCCGCCGGCGGCATCCTCAAGCCGGACATGGTCGCGACGATGGCCGACCGGCCGATCATCCTCGCACTCGCCAATCCATATCCCGAAATCCTGCCGGAGGCGGCCAAGGCCGTGCGCCCGGACTGCATCATCGCCACCGGCCGTTCGGACTATCCGAACCAGGTCAACAACGTGCTGTGCTTCCCCTACATCTTCCGCGGCGCGCTGGACGTGGGCGCCACGGAGATCAACGAAGCGATGAAGCTCGCCTGCGTGCGCGCGATCGCGAAGCTGGCGCAGATGGAATCCTCCGACCTGGGCAGCGCCTACGGCGGCGAGGTGACCTCGTTCGGCGCCGACTACATCATCCCGCGCCCGTTCGACCCGCGCCTGCTGACGACCCTGGCCCCGTGCGTGGCGGAGGCGGCGATGGAGTCCGACGTCGCGCTGCGGCCGATCACGGACATGCGCGCCTACCGCGAGAAGCTCGGCCAGTTCATCCACCGCACCGGCCTGATGATGAAGCCGGTGTACGAGCGCGCCCGCGCCGACCTGCAGCGCGTGGTCTACGCCGAGGGCGAGGAAGAGACGGTGCTGCGCGCGGTGCAGACCGTGGTCGACGAACAGCTGGCGCGGCCGATCCTGATCGGGCGCCCGGACGTGATCGGGAACCGCATCGAGCGCCTGGGCCTGCGCCTGCGCGCCGGCGAGGACTTCGACCTCACCAATATCAACGACGACCCGCGCTTCCACGAGTACTGGAGCCAGTACCACGCGCTCACCGAACGTCGCGGCGTCACCCCGGACGCGGCCAAGAACCTGCTGCGCTCGCGGCCCTCGCTGATCGGCGCGATCATGGTCGAGCGCGGCGAGGCCGACGGCCTGATCTGCGGCCTGGTCGGCCGCTTCCACAAGAAGCTGGGCTACCTGCGCAGCGTGTTCGACCTCGATCCCGGCGTCACCAGCACCTCGGCGATGACCGGCGTGATCAACGACGCCGGCCTGTGGTTCTTCCTCGACACCCACGTGCAGCTCGACCCCAGCGCCGAGCAGATCGCCGAAAGCACCCTGCAGGCGACCTACCGGCTCAAGCTGTTCGGCGTCGAACCGCGCGTGGCGCTGCTGTCGCACTCCAACTTCGGCAGCCACGACAACGCCTCCGCGGCGAAGATGCGCAAGGTCCGCGAGATCCTCGCCCGCCGCGCCCCGCGCCTGGACATGGACGGCGAGATGCAGGGCGACACTGCCTGGCTGGAGGACATGCGCCGGCGCATGCTCCCCAACACCACGCTCAAGGGCCGCGCCAACCTGTTCGTGATGCCCAACCTGGACGCGGCCAACATCACGTACAACATGATCAAGGTGATGACCGACGGCGTCGCCATCGGCCCGATCCTGATGGGCACCGACCAGCCCGCCCACATCCTCACCGCCGCCGCCACCCCCCGCCGCGTGGTCAACATGACCGCGATCGTCGCGGTGGAAGCGCAGATCCGGAAGCTCCAGCGCGACGGGAGCTAGGCCGCGAACGCAAAAGACACCTGTAGGAGCGGCTTCAGCCGCGAGCTCTTGATTCTTCTGTCATTGGGAAAACAAAAAGCTCGCGGCTGAAGCCGCTCCTACAGAAGAACGAGGGGTTTCCTGACGCGCCGGGGTGGCATTGGCCGATACACGCCAACCACTCCATCCTGCACGCTGCTTCCATGGGAGCAGGACACCAGGCGCTGCGCCGGGGACGGTGGTCGGAGGCGGGCCGGATCTATCTGGTGACGTTCACGACGGCACGCCGACAACCGCATTTCATCGATTGGCCGGTCGCCTCCGATGCCGCGCGGCTGATGGCCAACTCTTCGGCGTGGCATGAGAGCAGGTTGCTCGCGTGGGTGTTGATGCCGGACCACTGGCATGGCCTGGTCGAGCTTGGCGATGGCGTCTTGCTGGCCGATTGCACGCGACGAGTGAAGGGTGCCAGTGCACGCAGCCTGCGGCAGCGGCATCCGATTCCCGGGCGCGTCTGGGCGACCGGCTATCACGATCATGCGCTCCGCAAGCAGGGGGACCTGCTTGCCGCGGCGCGTTATCTCGTCATGAATCCTGTCCGCGCAAGGCTGGTGTCGCGCGTCGGCGACTATCCGTTCTGGGATGCCGTCTGGATATCCCCCTGATTCTGTAGGAGATTCTATGTATCCCCGCAACCCGCCAGCCGGGGTTGGTACTGGGTCTGGTGCCTGATCAGC
>NZ_BAAAZU010000009.1:0-30291 GCF_039537065.1 Luteimonas lutimaris
CCAAGCACGGGCCAGATGCGGCTTTGGTCCCTCCACCCCGACAGGCAACAACATACAAGCGGCTTCAGCCGCGAGCTTTTGGCTTGCCGGGCACCGTGGCAAAAAGCTCGCGGCTGAAGCCGCGCCTACAAGGGCTTCGGACTCAGCTCCCCAACAACGCCCTTACCAGCGTCGGCAACGCATGCAGTTCATGCTTGAGCAGCACGCCGTCCGCATCCGGGAGGTCGGCGTCGTCCTCCAGCGCACCGGTCAGGAACACGAAGCGCGCCGCGGGCGCGCGTTCGCGCACGATGGCCAGGGCGTGCGTGCCGTCGAAGCCGGGCATGTTGAGGTCCGACAGCACCAGGTCGGGCGCGGGGCCGTCGAGGGCGGCGCGCAGCGTGGCTTCGCTGTCGGCGAGGGCGCAGTCGGCGGCAATGCCGGCGTGGCGCAGTTCGATCATCGTCAGTTCGGCGTCGTCGCGGCTGTCGTCCACCAGCAGCACGCGCCAGCGCCGGCCAGCCGGCGCATCGGAGGTCGTCATGACCCGGTCCTCAGACGTCCTCGGGGGCCTCGTTGAACACCGCCCAGAACTTGCCGAGCGTCTTGACCGCCTCGAAGAACTGGTCCACGTCCACCGGCTTGACCACGTAGGCGTTCACGCCCAGGTCCCAGCTGCGGGCGAGGTCGTTCTCCTCGCGCGAGGACGACAGGATCACCACCGGCAGGCGCTTGAGGTGGTCGTGCTGGCGCAGCTGGGTGAGTACTTCCAGCCCGTCCATGCGCGGCATCTTGATGTCCAGCAGCAGTACCGCCGGGTCGCCCTCGGGGCGGTCGGTGAAGCGTCCGCGGCGCAGCAGGTAGTCCAGCGCGTCGACGCCGTCCTCCACGTGCACGATCGGGTTGACCAGGTGCGCGTCGCGCAACGCGTCGATCGCCATCTCGGCGTCGTGCGGGCTGTCTTCTGCAAGCAGGATGGTGCGGATTGTGCTCATGTGTTCGCCGTGCTCTTGCCGGTGGGTTCCAGCGTCGCTGGAAGGGTGAAGTGGAACGTGGCGCCCTTGCCGGGTTCGGATTCTGCCCAGACCCGGCCGTCATGGCGCGTGATGACGCGCTTGACGCTGGCCAGGCCGATGCCCGTGCCGGAAAACTCCGAGGCCGCGTGCAGGCGCTGGAACACGCCGAACAGCTTGCCCGCGTAGGCCATGTCGAAGCCGGCGCCGTTGTCGTGGATGGTGAACCGGTGGCTGCCGTCGGAATCGTATTCATGGGCGACCGTGATCACCGCCGGCTCGCTGCGCACGCTGTACTTGACCGCGTTGCCGAGCAGGTTCAGCCACACCTGCCGGATCATGTTCTCGTCGGCCACCAGCACCGGCAGCGTGCCGATCTCCCAGTGGATGACGTGGTCGGGGTTCTCGGCGTGGGCGTTGGCGTCGAGCATCGAGCGGGTGTCGTGCACCATCGACTGCAGGTCCACCATCTGCAGGCGCAGCGCGCTGCGGCCCAGGCGCGAATACACCAGCAGGTCGTCGATCAGCGCCGACATCCGCCGCGCGGAACCGGCGATCACGTCCAGGTAGTGCCGGCTTTTTTCGTCGATGTCGTCGCCGAGCTGCCGCGCCAGCTTGTCGGAGAAACCGGCAATGTGGCGCAGCGGCGCGCGCAGGTCGTGCGAGACCGAGTAGCTGAACGCCTCCAACTCGCGGTTCACGTCCGAGACCTGCTCCACCTTGCCTTCCAGCTGGCGGTTGAGCGTGCGGATCTGCTGCTCGCTGGTCTTCTGCGAGGTGATGTCGCTGGCGGTGACCAGCACCGCGTCGTCCTCGGTGTCGGGCAGCTCCATCCGGCGCGCATTGACCAGCATGATGCGTTCGAAGCCGTCGGCCGTTTCCTGGGTGCGCTGGAAGTCCCACAGCTCGCGGTCGCGCGCGATCACGTCGCCCAGCCGGCGCAGGGTTTCCGCGTCGTCCCAGGCGCCTTCGCCGACCTGCGCCAGCGGCCTGCCCGTCGCGTCGTCCTCGACGCCGAACAGTTCGGCGAAGGCGGCGTTGTACATCACCACGTTCAGGTCGGCGTCGGCCAGCACGATCGGCTCACGCACCGTGTCCAGCATCACCGCCGCGCGCGCGCTGGCGCGGCGCGTGGTGCGCTCGGCCTGCAGGCGGCCGGCGATCTGGCGGGTGGCGAAGTACGTCACCGTGCCCAGCAGCGCCAGCTGCGCCAGCACCGCGCCCCAGCGCAGGAGCTCGGTGCGCTGGCGGATGGCGTCGGCGGTGGCCGTGCGCTCGGCCAGCAGCGTGCGCTCGGCGGCGACGATGTCGCTGGCGATGCCGCGGATGGGGTAGCGCGACACCAGCGCCTCGATGCCGGCGGCATCGGCGGTGCCGGCGAGGATGCGGTCGACTTCCTGCGTCCGCAGCGCGACGTTGGTCCGCAGCTGGCCGATCCGCACCTGCTGCGCGGGGTTGTCGCTGGTCAGCGCCTGCAGGGTGTCCAGGGCGGGGTCGATGCGCTCGCGGCTTTCGGCGATGCGCTGGCGCAGGTCCGGCGCGCGCACGTCGGCGGCGACCGCCAGCGCCACGGTTTCGACGTTGCGCAGGTCATAGGTCAGCTCATAGGACTGCGCCTCGACCTGCTGCGAATGGTTGACCTGCTCGGCCGCCGCAATGCTCTCGAGCGAGGCCATGCGCAGCAGCACGGCCGGCACCACCACGATCAGGCCGACCGCCAGCAGCAGCAGCGCCAGCCGCCACTTCTGCATCGGTTCGGGTGCTTGGACTACGCGCATTGGGCTGGCCCGGGCGGGAAAAAAAGCGAACGCCCCATGCGCCCACGGATCCCCCAGCACACGATCATGGCCGCGGCGCCGTACGATGGCAACCGCGGCGCGCGCGGCCCCGCCGGGGCGACCTTGAAGGCCCCGCCGCGGGAACGCTGCGTACGGCCGGCGAAGCGGGTCGCCCTGATAGAATGGAAGCTCTAATCCACGACCACTGCGCGGCCAGCGGGCCGCGGCGGAGCGCGCCCCCATGAACTGGCTCAACGAAGTCCTCAACAACGATCCCGACCCGGCCGAATCCCAGGAGTGGATCGAATCGCTCAAGGCCGTCATCGACCACGACGGCCCGGCGCGCGCGCACCAGCTGCTCAACGGCATGGTCGAGCTCACCCGCCGCGCCGGCGCGCACCTGCCGTTCGCGCCGACCACCGAATACATCAACACCATCCCGCCCGGCCAGGAGGCCAAGTCCCCCGGCGACGCGCAGATGGAATGGCGCATCCGCTCGCTGATCCGCTGGAACGCGATGGCGATGGTGGTGCGCGCCAACCGCAAGCCCGGCGACCTGGGCGGCCACATCGCCACCTTCGGCTCGTCCGCCACGCTCTACGACGTCGGCTTCAACCACTTCTGGCGCGCGCCCAGCGACGAGCACCCCGGCGACCTGCTCTACATCCAGGGCCACGGTTCGCCGGGCGTGTACGCGCGCTCGTTCATGGAAGGCCGCATCACCGAATCCCAGCTCGACCACTTCCGCATGGAAGTCGACGGCCGCGGCGTCAGCTCCTACCCGCACCCGTGGCTGATGCCCGACTACTGGCAGACGCCGACCGTCAGCATGGGCCTGGGCCCGATCGCCGCCATCTACCAGGCGCGCAACTTCAAGTACCTCGAAAGCCGCGGCCTGATGCCGAAGTCCGACCGCAAGGTCTGGTGCTTCCTCGGCGACGGCGAGACCGACGAGCCCGAGAGCCTGGGCGCGATCAGCGTCGCCGGCCGCGAGGGCCTGGACAACCTGGTCTTCGTCATCAACTGCAACCTGCAGCGCCTGGACGGCCCGGTGCGCGGCAACGGCAAGATCATCCAGGAGCTGGAAGGCAACTTCCGCGGCGCCGGCTGGAACGTCATCAAGACCATCTGGGGCAGCTACTGGGATCCGCTCCTGGCCCGCGACACCAGTGGCAAGCTGCGCCAGCTGATGATGGAAACCGTCGACGGCGAATACCAGAACTGCAAGGCCTTCGGCGGCGCCTACACGCGCGAACATTTCTTCGGCAAGTATCCCGAGACCGCCGCGCTGGTCGCCAACCTGTCCGACGCGGACGTCTGGCGCCTCAACCGCGGCGGCCACGACCCGCACAAGGTCTACGCCGCCTACCACGAGGCGGTGAACACCCAGGGCATGCCCACCGTGATCCTGGCCAAGACGGTCAAGGGCTACGGCATGGGCGCGGCCGGCGAGTCGCTCAACCCGACCCACGGCACCAAGAAGATGGACGACGAGGACGTCAAGGCGTTCCGCGACCGCTTCCAGATCCCGGTCACCGACGAGCAGCTCAAGGACGGCCAGATCCCGTTCTATCACCCGGGCGAGAAGTCGCCCGAGATCGAATACATGCTCGAGCGCCGCAAGGCGCTGGGCGGCTTCCTGCCGCAGCGTCGGCGCAAGGCCACGCAGTCGCTGGAAGTGCAGCCGCTGCAGACCTATGAGCGCCTGCTCAAGGACACCGGCGAGCGCGAGATCAGCACCACGATGGCCTTCGTGCAGATGCTCAACATTGCACTCAGGGACAAGAAGGTCGGCCCGCGGCTGGTGCCGATCGTCGCCGACGAGGCACGCACCTTCGGCATGGAGGGCCTGTTCCGCCAGATCGGCATCTACGCCCCGCACGGGCAGAAGTACAAACCGGTCGATGCCGACCAGCTGATGTACTACCGCGAGGACGCGGCCGGGCAGGTGCTGCAGGAAGGCATCACCGAGGCCGGCGCCTTCGCCAGCTGGCTCGCCTGCGCCACCAGCTACAGCACCAACGACCTGCAGTTGCTGCCGTTCTACATCTACTACTCGATGTTCGGCTTCCAGCGCGTCGGCGACGCCGCCTGGCAGGCCGGCGACATGCGCGCGCGCGGCTTTCTGCTCGGCGCCACCGCCGGCCGCACCACGCTCAACGGCGAAGGCCTGCAGCACGAGGACGGCCACAGTCTGGTCCAGGCCGGCCTGATCCCCAACGTCCGCGCCTACGACCCGACCTTCAGCTTTGAGGTGGTGACCATCGTCCAGCACGGCATGCAGCGCATGCTCGCCGAACAGAAGGACGAGTACTGGTACGTCACCCTGATGAACGAGAACTACAGCCACCCGGCCATGCCCGAAGGCAGCGCCGAGGGCATCATCAAGGGCATGTACCTGTTCAAGGACGCCGGCAAGCCGAAGAAGGGCGAGCATCGCGTGCAGCTGATGGGCTCCGGCACCATCCTGCGCGAAGTGATCGCCGCGGCCGAACTGCTCGACAAGGACTTCGGCGTCACCGCCGACATCTGGTCGTGCCCGAGCTTCAACGAACTGGCCCGCGACGGCCAGGACGTCGAACGCCACAACCGCTTCCACCCCGAAGCCAAGGCGCCGCGCAAGCCCTACATCACCCAGCAGCTCGAAGGCCGCCAGGGCCCGGCCATCGCCGCCACCGACTACATCCGCGCCTACCCCGAACAGGTGCGCGCCTTCGTCCCGATGCACTACACCGTGCTCGGCACCGACGGCTTCGGCCGCAGCGACACCCGCGCCAACCTGCGCCGGCACTTCGAGGTCGACCGCTTCCACGTCGCCCAGGCCGCCATCGCGGCGCTGGCGGCGGACGGCAAGATGACGGCGAAGGATGTTTCGCGGGCGATCAAGCTTTACAAGATCGATACCGACAAGCCGTATCCGTTGTATGCCTGAGGCGAGCGGAATACAGAACCGGGAAGGGCGGCCACATGGCCGCCTTTCTCGTTCTCTGGAGTAAGAATTATTCTGGGGTGCGCCGGCGGACACTATGGCGCAGCTTGCCGAATAGCCACAGAAGGGCAGGGCGCATTTCGTGGCGGCGTGCCGGAGAGATTCGGGCCTGAACCAGTGCTAGCCTGGCGACATGAGCGAACTTCAGCGCGGATTGTACGAGCAGCTTGTCACCGAAGCACTTGAGGCGCAGCTCAGTGAGCTAGACGTCAAGTACAAGAGCTTGCGCGGTCAACTCCATGGCGAAGAAGCGGCTGATCGGATAGCGCTTCATCTTGGAGCGGTGGTTCGCCGCATTATTTCGGGGCTCGATTCCCGGGAGCGGGCCAGCGTCGGCCTGAAACTCGCCAGACAGATCGTTCATCTGCTTGATTCTGCCGGTGGCGCGAACGATTCAACGGATGCACCTTCTCCAGCAGGCGACGTTCTCCAGGCAATTGCGGCGCTGCAGCCTGATGGCACGCCCGAGCGCATACCGCTCCCGGCAACCCCCTTGCTGGATACCACCCTGTTGACCAATGCACCGGGCGAGCCGCGAATTGGATTCCAGCTCCGGTCTGAAGTCCCGTCCGCCGACCGCATCGATATCCTGATGGCGTTCGTCCGTCGGTCCGGCATCCAGCCCCTACTGGATCTTTTACGGCAGCACAAGGACGCAAGCCGCCCGCTGCGGCTGCTGACGACCACGTACACAAATTCGACAGAGCTGACCGCGTTGCAGGCACTGCGGGATCTTGGTGCCGATATCCGCGTTTCCTATGACACCTCTATTACGCGCTTGCACGCAAAAGCGTGGCTGTTTCATCGTTCGTCTGGCTACTCGACGGCCTATATCGGCTCTTCCAATCTGACCCACTCAGCGCAAGTGACGGGGCTGGAGTGGAATGTGCGAGTTTCAGGAGCTAGAAACCCTGACGTCATCGACAAGTTCTCGGCTGTGTTCGACAGCTATTGGAACAATGTCGATTTCCGGCCTTTTGACGAAGCCGAATTCCGGGATCTGACGCAGACGCCCACCAGCGGCCCGCGCATTTACCTCAGTCCCGTGGAGATCCGCCCCGAGCCATTTCAATCCCGGCTTCTGGAGCAGATCGAGCTCTCACGACTGCAGGGGCGTCACCGCAATCTGCTGGTCTCTGCCACAGGCACCGGAAAGACCGTCATGGCGGCACTGGATTACCAGCGCCTGCGCGCACGCCTGCCGCGCGCACGCCTTCTCTTCATTGCCCATCGCAAGGAAATCCTTGAGCAGAGCCTGGCGACGTTCCGTCATGCCCTGCGCGACGCCGCATTCGGCGAACTCTGGGTCGGCGGTAATCGCCCTATCGCGTTTGATCACGTTTTTGCTTCGGTGCAAAGTCTGACTGCTGCCGGCATGACTCATATCGAGCCCGATCATTTCGACGTGGTCATCATCGATGAGTTCCACCATGCGGCGGCAAAGACCTATCAGGTGCTTCTGGACCATCTCTGCCCAATTGAATTGTTGGCGCTTACAGCCACTCCCGAGCGCAATGACGAAGCGCCGATCCTGCAATGGTTCGATGGCAGGATCGCGGCCGAGCTGCGGCTGTGGGACGCCATCGAGCAGCATCGCCTGTCGCCATTTTCCTACTACGGAATCAGCGATGGCATGGATTACCGCAGGGTGACATGGCGACGTGGGAGCGGCTATGACCCGCAGGAGATGAGCAACCTGTTGACCGGTGACCACGCTCTCGCTCGATTAATCATTTCGAACGTCGGCAACGTTGTCCCAAATCCAGATTCGATGCAGGCGCTCGGATTCTGCGTCTCGGTGGCACACGCAAGGTTCATGGCGGACCAGTTCAACGCCTCTGGGCTGCCGGCAATGGCTGTCTGGGCAGACACGCCTGCAGGACAGCGACGCGATGCACTGCAGGCCCTGGCTGCTGGTGACCTTCGCGTCGTGTTCTCCGTTGATTTGTTCAACGAAGGAGTGGATGTCCCGTCTGTCGACACACTCCTGCTGTTGCGCCCCACGGACAGTCCGACGATCTTCCTGCAGCAGCTTGGCCGCGGCTTGCGCCGTGAAACGGGGAAATCCGTTTGCACGGTCCTTGATTTTGTTGGTCAGCACCGCAAGGAGTTCCAGTTCTACCGCAGGTTTGGTGCACTACTCAACGGCAGCCGAAAACAGGTGGCGAAGCAGATTGAGAGCGGATTCCCGTTCCTTCCCAGTGGTTGCCATATGCAGCTTGATGCCGTGGCCACGACAACCGTGCTCGACAACATCCGTCTGAGTCTGCCGTCAAAGTGGCCCGCCAAGGCGCGTGAGTTGAAGCGGATCGCGGAAACGACCTCAGATCTCACTCTCAAACGGTTTCTAGAAGCGTCAGGGCTTGAACTTGAGGACGTCTATTCCGGCAGTCACTGCTGGTCCGACCTGCTTGAAGCAGGCGGAGTCCTTACGCTCCCCAGCGGCCCGGAGGAGCGCACGCTTCGGCGTGCACTGGGGCGACTTCTTCACCTGGATGACAGTCTGCGAATCAATCAGTATCGAAGCTTCGCCCAAGCTGCCCAACCACCCAGCATCGATGCGATGGATCTGCGTACGCGACGACTGTTCCACATGCTGGCGACGGTACTGACCGAAAGCGCCAACACCAATGACGCGATCCTCGATGTGGCGGCATCCATGATTTGGAAGCATCCACAGGTCCTGGCGGAACTTGACCAGTTGATGGAGGTGCTTGCCGAACGCATCGACCATGTCCAAGCCCCGCTATCGACACATCCCGATGCACCCTTGTACGTCCATGCCCGCTATACCCGGCGGGAGATCCTTGCTGCATTTGGTGCCGGGACAACTCTGAAGGTGCCCGAATGGCGTGAAGGCGTGCGCTGGCTACCGGATGTAAATGTGGATTTGCTGGCGTTCACCCTCGACAAGGCCAGCGGACATTTTTCTCCCACCACCCGATATCGAGACTATGCGATCAGTCGCGAGCTGATCCACTGGGAAAGCCAGTCCAATACTCGTTCTGACAGTCCAACCGGCCGGCGCTACCAGCAACACGACGGAAACGGGAGCGCAGCGCTGCCGTTTGCGCGCCTCACCGCTGATGACAGGGCGTTCTGGCTGCTGGGTCCGGCGACCTATGTCTCCCATGAAGGCGAACGACCCATGGGAATCACTTGGCAACTGGATCATCCGCTGCCGGGAGATCTGTATGCACGGTTTGCTGCTGCGGTTTCATAGCGGCTTCCCAGAACTGGTCAGATTCAGTTTCGGTCGGCGGGCGAAGAGTCCATCAAAACCTCGCGCTTCGGGAATCACCTGAGCCCAAAGGCTCGCGGCTGAAGCCGCTCCTACAGGGGCAGGGGCGCGGTTGGGGTGCAATGTCGATTCCGGGGATGCTGGTTCGTCGTCCTTCCGTAGGCGCCATGGTGGCGCCGCCTTTCCACCCAGAAGCGAGGTTCACCATGTCCATCCAGCCCTATCTGTTCTTCGAAGGTCGCGCCGACGAGGCGATCGCGTTCTACGGCAAGGCGCTCGGCGCCGAGGTCACGATGCGGATGACCTATGGCGAGTCGCCGCAGGGCGATAGCGAGTGTCCGGGCGGGATGAAGCTGCCGGCCGACAAGGTGATGCATGCCGGGTTGCGTATCGGCGGCACCGAGCTGGGGCTGTCGGACGGGATGTGCAGCGGCAAGCCGGACTTCAAGGGCTTCTCGATGACGCTGGTGTGCGACGACGATGCCGATGCGAAGCGCCGCTTCGAGGCGCTGGCCGACGGCGGGAAGGTCGACATGCCGCTGGCGGACAGCTTCTTCGCCTCGTCGTTCGGGATGCTGGTCGACCGCTTCGGCCTGGGCTGGATGGTGATGGTGCCGAAGGTGCCGGGGGGCTGACGCCTCCGCCCCCTGCGACGATGACGCGTCAGGCGCCGTGCGCCTGGCGCGAATCGGCGGGCGCGTGCTGCCGGTCCCGCATGCCGTAATCGCGTAGCACCTGCGCCACGCGCAGGCGGTAGTCGGCGAAGATCGCGCGGCGGCCGGCGTCCTGCGCCTGGCGATGCGCTTCGGTGTTGCGCCATTGCCGGACGGCCTCCTCGTCGCGCCAGTACGACATCGACAGCAGCCTGCCCGGTTGCGAGAGGCTTTCGAAGCGCTCGATCGACAGGAAGCCGTCGATGTCCGCAAGCAGCGGCCGCAGGCGCTCTGCGGCACCGAGATAGTCGGGTTGGCGCCCGGGCTGCAGGGTCAGTTCGAAGATCACCGCGATCACGGCGACATCTCCGCGTCCGCGTGCAGGCCGAAGGCGCCGTCGACGATTTCGAGCCAGCTGCGCCGCTCGCGCAGGATGAAGCGCTTCTCGTGCGCGGAGCGCAGGTTGTCGCGGCCGGCGGGATCGGATTTCATCCGCGCCCGATAGGCTTCGTAATCGGCGAGGCTGTCGAACGCGACCAGCCCCCAGGCGATGTCGTTGCTGCCTTCGTGCGGCAGGAAGTAGCCGACCAGGTCGCCGCCGCAGCGGGGAATGATCCGCCCCCAGTTGGCTGCGTAGGTCGCGAAGGCGTCGCGCTGGAAGGGGTCGATGCGGTATTGGATGAGGCAGGCGATGCGCATGGGTTTCGGTCCTTGGGCGCTTGCCGGGTTTGCGGTTCCGTGCGCCATTCCGCTTGGCGGGTGGCGGGTGGAGTCCTGGCCAGGCAGTGCCGTTCGTTCCTTGCTCCTGTGTTGTTGGGGATCATTGGGTCGGCAGCTGCCGTGCGCGCAGGTCGTCGACCGGGTTCATGGCGCCATGGTCGTGTTTGCCCGGGGCCGATGCTTCGGTCAGGATCGAAGCATCGTGTATCGCCTACCGCGCAGGATCACGGCATGGACACCTCGGCCAGCTTCAATCGCATCGCGGCGCTGATCGGCGACCGCACGCGCGTCGACATGCTTGCCGCGCTGATGACCGGGCGTGCGTTGACGGCGACCGAACTGGCCGACCATGCCGGCGTTGCACGGCCAACCGCCAGTACGCACCTGTCGGCATTGACCGGTGCCGGCCTGCTCGTCGTGGAAAAGCAGGGGCGGCATCGCTACTTCCGCCTCGCCAACGAGGATGTGGCCGGCATGCTGGAAGGCCTGATGGGCGTGGCCCACCGCATCGCCACCGCGCCCGTGCAGACCGGTCCGGTCGACCCCGCGCTGCGGCAGGCACGCGCCTGCTACGACCACCTCGCCGGCGAATGGGGCGTGCGCATCCACGACAGCTTCGTGCGCCGCGGCTTCCTGCGGCTGGAGCCCGACGCGCTGCAACTCACCAGCGCCGGCCGCCGCTTCGTTGCGGATGCGGGCATCGATGTCGATGCCCTGCTGCGGTCGCGCCGGCCGCTGTGCCGCGCGTGCCTGGACTGGAGCGAGCGCCGGCACCACCTGGCCGGTGCGCTGGGCGCGGCGCTGCTGGCGCGATACTTCGAACAGGGCTGGCTGCGCCGCCGGGCGCACTCGCGTGCGCTGATCGTCACTGCGCGCGGGCGGCGCGGGCTGGAGGCGTTCGTCGAATAGCGGACTGGTGGAAGAACCGGGGCGTTTCCAAGGTGGGCGAGGAGCTCGCGGCTGAAGCCGCTCCTGCAGGCGTAAGCTTCCCCGTCAAGCAGACATTTCAAAAGTAGAACTTCCGGCGGCTTGTCGGTACTCGACCGGCGTCATGTCGCCGAGCGAGTCATGGGGACGCTCCTCGTTGTACTCGAGCATCCACCAGTAAGCCGCCTCGCGCACATCATCGAGGCGGGCGAACAGGTGCTGGTCCAGGACCTCCTCACGGAAGGTCCGGTTGAAGCGTTCGATGTAGGCGTTCTGGTTGGGTTTTCCGGGCTGGATGTACCTGATGGCCATCCCGTGGAGCTTTGCCCATTGCACGAAGACCTCGCCCAGGAACTCCGGACCGTTGTCCGTGCGCAGGACCTGCGGCAGGCCGTGGTCGCGCTTGAGCTGCTCAAAGATGCGGACCAGGCGCGTGGACGAGATCGAGGTGTCGACCTCGATGTGCAGCGCCTCGCGGTTGAAGTCGTCGACCACGTTGAAGGTCCGGAACCGGCGACCACACGCGAGCGCGTTAGCCATGAAGTCGGCCGACCAGACGGTGTCTGGAAGGCGCGGCACGTACAGCGGCACGCGTTCGCGCTTGGGCAGCCGCTGCTTGGCCTTGCGACGTAGGTTGAGCTTCATGGCCTTGTACACCCGGTAGATCCGCTTATGGTTCCAGTCCGGCCTTGCACGGCGCAGGACCTTGCAACACTTCCAGAAGCCGCGGCTCGGGCGATTCTCGACCACCTCTGTCAGAGCCGCGACGATCTCGGCATCCCGTACCGTCCAGTGCACCGGCGGCTGGTACCACGCTGCCCGCGAGAACCCAGCGCACTCACAGGACCGGCTCAGGGGCCGTGCGTGCACCTCGACCAGGTACCGCACCGCCTCGCGCTTCTGCTCCGGCCCTACAGTTTTTTTGCGATCAGGTCCTTCATCGCCGCGTTGTCGAGCGCCAGCTCGGCGTACATCCGCTTGAGCTTGGCGTTCTCGGCTTCCAGATCCTTGACCCGTCGCAGCTCCGAGGCCTCGAGCCCGCCGTACTTCGATTTCCACTTGTAGTAGGTCGGAACGCTGATGCCGGCCTGCCGGCAGATGTCCTTGACGGGCACGCCGGCGTCGGCCTGCTTGAGGATCGAGACGATCTGGGTCTCGGTGAAACGGGACTTCTTCATGCAACCTCCTGGCTGGGGAAAACATGCCAGAAAGTTCTACTTATGGGGTGTCTGCCGCTCGGGGAAGCTTACGCAGGGGGGTGGAGGCCGGCGGTTAGCCGGCTTCCTGTCCGTCGCCGGCGTACTTCTCGTGCAGCTTCACCGGCGCCACCGCGCGGTCGGCGCGGCGGCGGATCCACATGTTGACCAGTTCCACGAACACCGAGAACGCCATCGCGGTGTAGATGTAGCCCTTGGGGATGTGCTGGCCGAAGCCGTCGGCCACCAGCACCAGGCCGATCATGATCAGGAAGCTCAGCGCGAGCACCTTCACCGTCGGGTGGCGCTCGACGAACTCGCCGATGGGCCGCGCGAACGCGAGCATGAACACGATCGAGGCGAGGATCGCGGTGACCATCACCCAGCGCTCCTCGACCATGCCGACGGCGGTAATGATCGAGTCCAGCGAGAACACGATGTCGAGCACCATGATCTGCGCGATCACGGCGCCGAACGTCGCGGTGGCCGCGCCGGTGGCGGTGGGCACGGTTTCGGTGGCGCCTTCGAGCTTCTGGTGGATCTCGTGGGTGGCCTTGGCGATCAGGAACAGGCCGCCGCCGATCAGGATCAGGTCGCGCCACGAGAACGCGTGGCCGAATACGGCGAACAGCGGCGCGGTCAGGCCGACGATCCAGGCGATCGCCAGCAGCAGCGCGATCCGGGTGACCGCGGCGAGCAGGATGCCGACGCGCCGCGCGCGGTCGCGCTGCCCCGGCGGCAGCTTCGCGGCGAGGATCGAGATGAAGATGATGTTGTCGATGCCCAGCACCAGTTCGAGCGCGGTGAGGGTGGCCAGGGCGATCCAGATTTCCGGATTTGCGAGTTGTTCCATGGAAGGGCTTCCGTAGCGGCGGGGTGGGCGCCACGACGGGTCGCATCGAATGGATGCGCGCCTTCGCCGTGCCGGCGAAGGTCTTGCTCACAGGCCCGTGGCCTGCTGCCGCACCGGGGCCTGGGCCCGTCATGACGATGGCGGCACTGGGAGCTACTCCCCTTCGAGGCGAAGCCTAGCACGCCAGTCCGGCAGGAAAATGACCGGCGCCGTTCACGTTCGGCGCTGCGTTTGACCGGCGTTTCACGGCGCGGCGCCTAGCGTGCAGGCTCGCGAACACGGCCGAGGACGCACGCATGACCCCCCGCAACGAGCAGCCCGAACCCGGGCGCAAGCAGGATCGCAGCGACGGCGACGTCACCGGCCCCGACGAGCGCATCGACGAGCGCGACCACCGGATCGGCAGGAAGATCAAGCGCGAGCAGCCCGACGGCGACGAGCCCGGCTACGCCAACCACGACAACGTGCCCGATCGCTGAGCGCGCCGCAGGCGCGGCCTGTTTCCATTTCCGCGCCGCCGGCCGGATGATGTACGCCGTGCCTTTGCGGGGAATCCAGATGCGCCTTGCCACCGTTTCCGCGGCCGTGCTTTGCCTGCTCGCCGCCGCTGCCCTCGCGATTCCGCCTGCGATGGCGGCCGACGCGGCGCGGCGCACGCTGCGCGTCGACATCCAGCATTCCGGCGACGCCGGCAACGAGCACTACGCGCTCGACCGCGTGGTCGTCGAGCCGCTGCCGTGGCCGGGCAATCCGGACCGGCCGCTGGACGACAGCAACCGCGGCAGCCAGAAGTTCGAAGTGGTCGATGCCGCCAGCGGGAAGGTCCTGTACTCGCGCGGTTACAGCACGGTGTTCGGCGAGTGGCGCACTACCGAAGAGGCGCAGGACACGCAGCGCAGCTTCCAGGAGTCGCTGCGCCTGCCGATGCCCGACGCGCCGGTGCAGGTGAAGGTGTACGGGCGCGACGCCGACAACCGCTTCGCGCTGCAGTGGTCGGTGGCGATGGACCCGGCGGCGCTGGACGTGGAGCGCGTCGCCATGCCGGCGCCGGCGCAGCCAGTCGAAATCCGCCATCACGGCGATTCGGCGCACAAGGTCGACCTGCTGCTGCTCGGCGACGGCTACACGGCGGCGGAGATGGACAAGTTCCAGGCCGACGCGCGGCGGCTGGCCGACCGCCTGTTCAGCGTGTCGCCGTTCAAGGAGCGCGCGTCCGACTTCAACGTCTGGGCGCTGGCGGTGCCGGTGCCCGAGTCCGGCATCAGCCGCCCGTCGACCGGGCTCCACCACGCCAGCGCCACCGGCGCGCGCTACGACATCTTCGGCAGCGAGCGCTACATCCTCACGCTCGACAACCGCGCCTTCCGCGACCTCGCGCAGTACGCGCCGTACGAGTTCGTCGAGATCATGGTCAACGGGCAGACGTACGGGGGTGGCGGCATCTTCGGCCAGTTCAGCACGGTGGCCGCCGACAACGACTGGGCCGACTACGTGTTCGTGCACGAATTCGGCCACCACTTCGCCGGGCTGGCCGACGAGTACTACACCTCGGACGTGGCCTACGCCGCCGACGGGCAGCGCGTGGAGCCGTGGGAGCCGAACGTCACCGCGCTGCCGGATCCCGGCAAGCTGAAATGGCAGGGGCAGATGAGCCCGGCCGTGCCGCTGCCGACGCCGTGGCCGAAGGCGGAGTTCGAAGCCTACGAACGCGACGTGCAGGCGCGCCGCGTGCAACTGCGCGCGGACCGGCGCCCGGAGGCGGAGATGAGCGCGCTGTTCCGCGAGGAGCAGGCACACGTGGATGCGCTGTTCGCCGGTGCGGAGTACCGCGATGCCATCGGCGCGTTCGAGGGCGCCAACTACGCGGCCACCGGCTATTACCGGCCGCAGATGCAATGCATGATGTTCACCCGCGCCGATGCGTTCTGCCAGGTGTGCCAGGCGGCGATCACGGACATCATCGAGCTGTACACCGCCGTCCCCTGACATGCATTCGAGTGCCGGCTGCAGGCGCCGCCGTCCCTTGCAGGAGCGGCTTCAGCCGCGAGCTTTGGCTCCCGGCTTTCGTAGGAGCGACGGAAGTCGCGATTGCCCTTACTGGCAGGGCATCGCGGCTCCCGCCGCTCCTACCAACCCCTTCCGCAGGAGCGGCGGCGGCCGCGATCCTTCGATTTCTGTAGGAGCGGCTTCAGCCGCGAGCTTTGGCCCCCGGCTTTCGTAGGAGCGACGGAAGTCGCGATTGCCCTCACCGGCAGGGCATCGCGGCTCCTGCCGCTCCCGCAAGGCAGCCGGTACTTTCGAACGGGCGCCGGCATCCCCATATCCAACGCATCTCTTCCGGAGCCGCGCCATGACCGCCTATCGCAAGTCCCCCGAAGCCGTCGCAAGGCTGACCCCCGAGCAGTACCGCGTCACCCAGGAGAGCGCCACCGAGCGCCCGGGCACGGGTGAGTACCTGCACAACAGGGCGCCGGGGATCTATGTCGACATCGTGTCGGGCGAGCCGCTGTTCGCGTCGTCGGCGAAGTTCGAGTCGGGCTGCGGGTGGCCGAGTTTCACCCGTCCGATCGAGCCGGCCCACGTCAATGAGCTGCGCGACACCACGCACGGCATGGTCCGCACCGAGGTGCGTTCGGTGCACGGCGACAGCCACCTCGGGCACGTGTTCGAGGACGGGCCGCGCGACCAGGGCGGGCTGCGCTACTGCATAAATTCGGCGGCGCTGCGGTTTGTTCCGCGCGAGGAGATGGAGGCAGCCGGGTACGGCGCTTACCTCGACCAGGTGGAGGACCCGGCATGACGACCGAGCGCGCGATCCTCGCCGGCGGCTGCTTCTGGGGCGTGCAGGAGTTGCTGCGCAAGATGGACGGAGTGGTCTCCACGCGCGTGGGTTACAGCGGCGGCGATGTGCCGGATGCGACCTACCGCAACCACGGCACGCACGCCGAGGCGGTGGAGATCGTGTTCGACCCGGCGAAGATCGGCTTCCGCGACCTGCTGGCGTTCTTCTTCCAGATCCACGATCCATCGACGAAGGACCGCCAGGGCAACGATCGCGGCGCGTCGTACCGCTCCGCGATCTTCTTCACTACGCCGGAGCAGGCGCGCATTGCGCGCGAGACCATCGCCGACGTCGACGCCTCCGGCCTGTGGCCGGGCAAGGCCGTGACCGAGGTCGAGCCGGCGGGTGATTTCTGGGAAGCCGAACCCGAGCACCAGGACTACCTGCAGCGCTATCCCACCGGTTACACCTGCCACTACGTGCGACCGGACTGGAAGCTGCCGCGGCGCGGCGGCGGCTGACCCGCGATCGCCGTGTGGCGGCCGGTCCCGCTCAGCCGCGATCGGCGCCGCTTTCCAGCCTCGACCTGGCCGCGCGCAGCAGCCTGCGCGAATACACGGCATGCGCGCCCAGCAGCCAGCGATAGGGAAAGCCCAGCGTGGGCTGGCTGCTGCGCGGATCGGTGACCGGCACGATCGCCGATCCGAAGTACAGGCGCGTCCCGGCGCAGCCCTCGCCATCGTCCCCGCCATCGAGCGGCATGGTCATCAGCCACGAGCGCGTGCGCCCGGTGACGTCGCGGAGCAGCAGTTGCCGCGACGTTCGCGCCTCGACGCGCCAGGCCGCGAACGTATCGCTCGCACCCGCTGCCAGCTGCCGCGCCTGCACGTCGGTCGACGGCAGCGACGCCAGCCAGCGCAGTACCAGGCGTTCGGACCGGAACAGGGGCGTGGTGTAGAAGGCTTCCACATACCCGGCCTGCGACACCGTGCGCGGCGTTTCGGTGGCGTAGCAGTCGACGTGGGCGCCGGCCGTGCAATGGCGCCGGAGCAGGGCGTCTCCCGGCAGCGGGCAGGCGCGGACGCCGCTCATCGCCGGATCGGAAACGGTGGAAGTGCGGTCCGGCAGGTCCGGCGGCGCGCGAGCGCTCCACCTGCCCGCAGCCCGTTGTCGCGTCCGCTCACGGGCAGCGGTCCGCGCAGACGCCTTCCGCCTCGACCACGACCCGCACCTGGCGATCGAACCACGGCAGCATCAGCTGGATCAGCGGCCCGATCAGCAGCATGTAGGCCACGGTGCCCAGGCCCAGCGTGCCGCCGAGCAGGTAGCCCGACAGCAGCACGCTGCCCTCGATGAGCGTGCGCACCAGGCGCACGGAGCGGCCGGTGCGGCGCACCAGGCCGGTCATCAGGCCATCGCGCGGGCCGGGGCCCATGCGTGCGCCGAGGTAGGCCGCGGTCGCGGCGCCGTTGAGCACGATGCCGCCGAACAGCAGCGCCAGCCGCGTCGCCAGCGGCGCATCGAGCAGGCGGTCGCCAACCCATCCGTTCACCAGATCGAACACCAGTCCGATCACCACCGCGTTGCACAGCGTGCCGAAGCCGGGCTTCTGCCGGATCGGGATCCACAGCAGCAGGGTCACGAAACTCACCGCGATGGCGACCCGGCCCATCGGCCAGCCGCCCTGCAGCGCGAGGCCCTGGTGCAGCACGTCCCAGGGCATCAGTCCGAGGCCGGATCGCAGCAGCATCACCATCGACATGCCGTAGGCGGTGAGTCCGAGGAACAGCTTGAGCAGGCGCAGGGGCATGGGGCACCGGGAAGCAGGCGGTCGCGCATTGTAGGTGCCGCTGGCGTTGCCCTCCGGCGACGATGCATTTCATCCGAGGCAATGGCCGTCCGCACCGCCGAGGCATGCGAGAGGCGCATCACGGTTCCGGCGCGCCCTGGGTGCCGGGGTGCCGCCCGGCTTGCATGACGGACGCCGGGCGGGTATCACGGGGCATGCCGGCGCCGCGCGGGATCGTGCGACGCCGGTTCATGGGCCGGCCGGTTCGGTCCATCGATCATGGGCGTCGCAGGGAGGCTGCAATGGCAAGGATGTGGATAGTCGTGGGCGATACCACCAGTGGCGGCGGCAGCGTCGTTGCCGGTTCGCCCTTCACCGCGGTGGAAGGCAAGCCCGTCGCGCGGGTCGGGGACGCGGTGGTCTGCAGCCGCCACGGCCCGACGACCATCGCCAGCGGCGACGCAACCACGCTCATCGACGGCCAGGCGCTGGCACGCCAGGGCGACGCCTGCGCCTGCGGCTGCACGCTGGTGGCGGTGGCGCAGCAGCGCGCCTTCATCGATCCAGGCGCGGCCCAGGGTGCGGGTGCCGGCGCGTCGTCGGCCGCCGCATCGGCTGGCGGTGGCGCGTCGCCTGCCGTGGGCAACGCGGCACGGGCGCTGGGTGCCACTCCGGCCGCTGCCCAGGGCGCGGCGAACGACGAGGATGAGCCGGTGCCCGAGGTCCAGGCCATCGAGCTTGCACCGCAGGTCGTCGACGAGGATGACAACGCGGTCGCGGACTCGACCACGCCGCAGGCGCTCGGGCATCGCCACCCCATGGTGGAGCAGGATCCGGCGACCAACTGCATTGCCCACCGCGAGGTCAAGATCCGCGTCAGCAGCGACAACCAGCCGGCCGACGCCTTCAAGGGCCGCAAGGTGACCTGGACCATGGCGCCGCTGTTCACCGCGCCGGGTGCTTCCGCAGCAGCGTTCCGCGGCGACTGGGCGCAGGCTGCGCAGGGCCATCGGGATCGCTTCGAGGCTTCCGCCACCTTCGGCGCGAACGGCTTCGCGCGCAGCGGGCAGGATTCGGCCACCACCACCGTCGATGCCGAGGGCTACAGCGCGATCCGCGTCAACCTGCCGCCGATCGGCTTCAACGCCGCGCGCGTGAGCGTGCAGGTCGAAGGCATGGGCGAAGTCACGGAGCTGATCGACCTGGAGGTGCCCGCGATCGTGGTCATCGATCCGGGGCACGGTGGCACTTCGAAGCTGGGTGGATCGAGTGCGAACAATGCCACCAGCATCGGTGATGCCGAAGGCAACCGTTCGCTGGAGAAGGACCTGACCCTGCTGTTCAGCAGGAAGCTCAGGACGCAACTGCGGCAGCGGCGCGATGACCAGTCCCTGATGTTGCAGGTTGTGATGGTTCGCGACAGCGACATCAACGTCGGCATTGCGGATCGTGCGCATGCCGCGCGCGACCGGGGCGCGGACATCCTCTTCAGCATCCACTTCAATGGCTACTCCAGTGCATCCGTGCACGGACCGGAAACGCTCATCGAGCCGACGGCGTCCGGCAACGTCAACTACGACGAGGACAGGGCCCTGGCGACGCGGATACAGGCCGCGATGACGGCGACCGTTCCGAACGCGCAACAACCAGGCGAAACCGGATATCGCGGCATCAAGGTGGGCACGGAATCCGGGGTCTATCGCGACGGGAACCTCGGCAACAGCTCCCAGAGGGGACGCCCGTACAGCCGCGCCTGCCTTGCCGAGATCGATTTCATCAGCAACGCGGACGTGGAGCAGGAGATCATCTCCGGCGAAAATGCGGACGCCAACCAGGACACGATCGTCAGCGCGCTCGCCGATGCCCTTGTCGAAGACCTGCTGAACCAGCCTGCCCCATGAACCTTCATCGCTACGCACTTGCCGTGTTCGTGTTGCTTGCATGCCAGTCATGCATGGCATTCCATGCCCCGCGGGAAGAGGGGCAGTCGCAGGCCATGGAGACGGGACCCCAGGATGTCGTGGTGGCGCCCTCCGCGCTGCCGTCCAAACATCTGGCAAGGGCCGGACAGGAATCGCCATTGCGCGAAACGTCCCTGCCGGACGGGTGGCAGTTGCGTCGCGGATCAGTCGGCGTCCTCGTGGATGGCCAGGGCCGGGAGGTCATTGCCGGCGCACCGGATGCGCCACTGGTCGGGGTCGAGGCGTCTGGCGACGGGAAGTGGCTCGTGCACCATGGCTCGGGACGTTATGCCGTGTACGACGCGAATGGTGGCCTTGTGCGCACCGTTCCCGTATTCAACGTGCCAGGTGCGGGTGCGCCCATGTGGCGGTGGAAGGACTCGTCGAGCCTGGTAGGCGTGGTCGAGGTTTCGGACGAGGATGGCCAACCTCGATATCCCGAGACGGATGTCCTGCCGACGAGGACATTGCTTGTCATGTATCCGCTGGATGAGGACGTGGACGACCTGTACATGTTGGACGCTCCCGAGCCACCCGCGGGGACCGTCGTCCGGCTGGAAGGTGTGACCCGGCAGGGAGGGCTGGTGCTGTCTGCCGTGGTGCCGGCGGAGTATTTCGGCGGTGCACCGGAACAGGCGCTGGGCATCTATGAAGTCGAATAGGATCGCCGCCGCGGACGTGCCGGCGCACTTCGGCCGGTGGTGATGGCGCGGCGGTGGGCGGCGTGATGTCCACGACGTTCCGGGTCGCCGCAAGCGTGCGCTGCCTGTCCCTGGGTTGTCTGATTGCCGGTTGTGCGGTGGCGGGGGCCACGAACGAACCGGCAGCGGCCGCACGTGACTCCGCGCAGGCCGCGCAGGTCCATGCATCCGGTTACACGCTGCGCGAGACGGAGGCGCCTCCGGCCGAGGCTGCGCAGGCCGCCGTCGCGTCGCCACTGGTGATGCGCGGGCGCGGGACGAACGCACGGATCGTGGATGCCGCGGGCAACGCAGTCTGGTGCGCCCCGGGGGAGATGCCGCTGTATGGCTTGCGCGCAAGCCCGGACGGCCGGCGCGTGGTGACGTACGCGGGTGACGCGAATTCCAGCGTGCGGCCGGTCGATGACCTGGATGCGGCCAGGCCGCTGCCGACGCATCCGGACGTGCCGGGCGCCACCGGCTTCGGCCAGTGGTACTGGCTCGATGCGCAGCGCCTGCTCGGCGTGTCCGAGCTGCCGGCGGCCGGTGACGAAACAGGGCTGACGGCCGCGGAGCGGGAGTCGCGTGCCCCAACGGCGACCTTGCTGGCCGTGTTCGACCTGCGGGACGGGACGCTGCGCAACGTGGATGTCGCCGACGGGCTGCCACGCGTCTTCCTGGTCGAGACCGTGCAGGGCGTGCACATCCAGTTGTCGGACGAAGGGGCAGGCACGACCGCGTGGTCGGAACTCGTCGGCGTGCCGCACTGAGCCGACGCCGTCGCCTGCATCGATCGTCGCATCGCGAACGGCGCGCGACAACGGATCGGAAGTTGCCCCCGCGCCCGGTTCTATCATGGTGCTGCGCGGCCACCGCGCGCCCCGAAGCCGGATCCCGATGCCCAAACCCGTGCAGCGCAACGCCGTGCTCGCCCTGCTCCTGCTTGCCGCGATCTGGAGCTACAACTGGATCGTGATGAAGCAGGTGCTGCGCTGGTCGGGGCCGTTCGAATTCTCGGCCTGGCGTTACGCGCTGGGCACGCTGGTGCTGTTCGCCGCGTTGCGGCTGCGCGGGGTGTCGCTGCGGCCGCCGCCGCTGCTGCCGGTGCTGCTGGTCGGGCTGTCGCAGACGATGGCGTTCCAGGCGCTGGTGCAGTGGGCACTGGTCGACGGCGGCGCGGGCAAGACCGCACTGCTGGCCTACATGATGCCGTTCTGGGCGGTGCCGGTGGCGTGGCTGGCGCTGCGCGAGCGGCCCACGGGACTGCAACTGGCGAGCATCGCGGTGGCGCTGGCGGGCCTGCTGCTGGTGCTGGAACCGTGGCACGGACTCGGCGTGCCGGGCAGCGCGGCGCTGGCGATCGGTGGCGGTGCGTGCTGGGCGATCGGCATGGTGCTGAGCAAGCGGCTGTTCCAGCGCGGCGAGGCGGGACTGCTGTCGCTGACCGCCTGGCAGATGCTGGTCGGCAGCCTCGGGCTGGTCGTGATTGCGGCCTGCGTCGACGAGCGCGGGATCGAGTGGAACGTGTCCTTCGTTGCCGCGCTCGCCTACAACGCGGTGCTGGCTTCGGGACTGGCGTGGCTGCTGTGGTCGTACGTGGTCGAGCGCGTGCCGACATCGGTCGCCGGCCTGTCCAGCCTGCTGGTGCCGGTGCTCGGCGTGCTGCTGGCCTGGGTGCTGTTGGGTGAAGCGCCTTCGCTGTCCGAGGCCGCCGGCATCGCGCTGGTCGCCGTGGCCCTGCTCGTGGTGGGAACGCGAGGGAAGCGCGACGGGGATGCCGCTACGGTGCGCAAGCCGCCGCAGCGCGACCACGAACGCGCCTGACCGCATTCCCATGCGCCGCATGCGGCCGCCAGGAGTTGCGGCCGGGACGAACGGCACTACCGATGCGATCCACCGCTGCTAGGGTCTGGTCCAACCGCGTCGCCACGTGCAGCTTGCCGGCGACAGGCAGTCCCACCGACAGGCCCCACGCATGAAGATCATCGCCAGCCTCCTGCTTTCCTTCGCCATGCTGTTGCCCACAGTGCATGCACGGGAGTCCGCGCCCGCCGACGACCGGTACGACAAAGCCCGGGACGTCGTGCGCGACCTGCAGCGCATCGTCGCGCCCGAGGGCATCCAGGAAAGCTACAAGGCGCGGATCGGTGGCATCGACCAGTGGATCAACGTCCGCGGCCAGGATCGGGACAATCCCGTGATCCTGTTCATCCACGGCGGCCCCGCGTCGCCGCTGACGCCGACGCTGTGGGAGTTCCAGCGTCCGCTCGAGGAATACTTCACCGTCGTCAACTACGACCAGCGCGGTGCCGGCAAGACCTTCCTTGCCAACGATCCGGACCAGGTCGCCGACACCTTGCACATCGACCGCTACGTCGACGACGCCATCGAGATCGCCGAATACGTCCGCAAGCGCTACGGCAAGGACAAGCTGATCCTGATGGCGCACAGCTGGGGCACGGTGGTCGGCATGGGCGCGGCGCTCAGGCGCCCGGACCTGTTCCACGCCTACGTCGGCATCGGCCAGGTCATCAACGTGCGCGACAACGAGCGGATCAGCTTCGACTACGGGCTGGCGCAGGCGAAGGCGCACGGCAACGCCGAAGCCATCGCCGAGCTCGAATCGATCGCGCCGTATCCCGGCAACCAGCCGATCACCCGCGAGCGGATCATCATTGCCAGGAAGTGGCCGCAGTTCTACGGCGGCATGAGCGCGTATCGCGACGGTTCGGCGAAGTACTTCTTCGGCGCTGCGCTGCTGTCGCCCGAATACGACGCCGCCGACGCGAAGGCGATCGATGACGGCAACGTGTTCACGCTCGGCAGGGTCCTGCCGGAATTCCTCGACGTCGATTACAAGGGCGTGCGCGAATTCCCGATCCCGGTGGTGATGTTCATGGGCCGCCACGACTACACCACGCCGTCCGAACCCACCGCGCAATGGCTGGAACGCGTGAAGGCGCCCTACAAGCGCGGCGTGTGGTTCGAGCGTTCGGCGCACATGATCCCGTGGGAGGAGCCGGGCAAGCTGCTGGTGAGCCTGCTGGATACGGTGCGGCCGATTGCGGTGGGGAGGGCGATCCGGAGCACTGATTCGTCGGGTGATTCCGGCGAATCGTCCCGCACTGCGATTGGCGTGCCTTGAATTCCGATTCGACCTACGGCGCCGGGTAGGGCCTGGACTGCAACAACCCGGCCAGGTGCGCGGCGTTGCTGGCGATGGTGCGGATCGTGTCCGCCACCTTCTTCGGCGTGCGCTCCAGGTCGATGTAGTTGGTGCTGCCCATCGCCTCGCCGACCCAGTACGGCGGGCTGCCGCCCGGAATGGTGAAGCCGACGTCGGTCAGCGCCTGGTAGAGCTCGGCGCAGACATGGTGCGCGCCGTCCTCGTTGCCGACCACCGCCGCCACCGCGACGCGGCCGAAGGTGGGGTAGCGGCCCTGCTTGTCGATCTCGCCGAGGAAGGCGTCCATGCGTTCGAGTACGCGCTTGGCCAGGCTCGATGGCTGGCCCATCCAGATCGGCGTCGCCAGCACCAGGATCTGCGCATCCATGACCTGCCTGCGCAGTTCCGGCCACTGGTCGCCGTCGCCCTCGTCGGCCTTGACGCCCGGCTTGACGTCGAAGTCGGCGATCCGCGCGTGCGAGGTCTCGACGCCGTGCTTGCCGAGCGCACGCAGCACCTGGTCGAGCAGTTTCTGGGTCGATGACGGCGCGGGGCCGGCCTTGAGGGTGCAGTTGAGCCCGAATGCGCGCAGTGGCATGGCGGTCTCCGGGATGGGGGAGGGTCCGACTGTGCGGCCCGGCGCGTTGCCTCCATGTCGTCGGTGCGCGGCCGCGGCACCATCGTGCAACGGGCCGGCGTCCAGGCGGTGCGCCGCTGTGTTCCAGCGGTGGTGGGCAAGGTTTCATGCGCCCGCTCTTGTTGCAATGCACAATATGCACATGGTTTCCCATGGTTCCCCCGGCGCGGCGGCATCAGCCGCGCCTGCCACGCGCGTGCTGCCACCGCGCGTGGTCAGGCTGGTCCTGTTCGCGCTGGGCGTGGGCGGGTTCGCGATCGGCACCAGCGAGTTCGCGGTGATGGGGCTGATGCCGGAGATCTCGCGCGGGCTGGGCATCAGCGAGCCGCAGGTCGGCCACGTGATCAGCGCCTATGCGCTGGGCGTGGTGGTCGGCGCGCCGCTGCTGGCGATCCTCGGTGCGCGCCTGCCGCGGCGCACGCTGCTGCTGGCGCTGATGGCGTTCTACGCGCTGGGCAACCTCGCCAGCGCGCTGTCGCCCGGTTACCACGCGATGCTGCTGTTCCGCTTCATTGCCGGGCTGCCGCACGGCGCCTACTTCGGCGTCGCGGCGCTGGTGGCGGCGTCGATCAGTCCGCCTGGGCAGCGCGGGCGCGCGGTGGGGCAGGTGATGCTGGGCCTGTCGATCGCGCTGCTGGTCGGCAATCCGCTGGCGACCTGGCTCGGGCAGGTGTTCGAATGGCGCCACGCGTTCGGCCTGGTCGCGCTGATCGCGCTGCTGACGGTGGCGATGGTCGCGCGCGCGCTGCCGCCCGATCCCGACGAGCCGCACCAGGACCCGATCCGCGAACTGCGCGACTTCAACCGCAAGCCGGTGTGGCTGGCGCTGGGGATCGGTGCGATCGGTTTCTCCGGGATGTTCTGCGTCTTCAGCTATCTCGCCCCGACCATGACCCAGGTGACCGGTCTGCCGGAATCGTGGATCCCGTTCGGGCTGGTCGCGTTCGGCGTGGGCAGCATCATCGGCACCCTCGGCGGCGGCCTGCTGTACGACCGGCTGCGCTTCCGCGCGGTGGCGGTGGTGCTGGCATGGTCGGTGGTGGTGCTGCTGGTGTTCCCGCTGGCGGCGCACGCGACGTGGCCGCTGCTGCTGGTGGTGGTCGCGGTCGGCACGATGGGGGCGCTGGCGACGGTCCTGCAGGCGCACCTGATGGAGGTCGCGGCCAGTGCGCAGACACTGGCGGCCGCGTCGAACCATTCCGCGTTCAACGCCGCCAACGCGCTCGGTCCGTGGCTGGGCGGCATGGCGATCAGCGCCGGCTTCGGCTGGACCGCGACCGGCTACGTCGGCGCCGCCACCGCGGTCATCGGACTGCTGGTGTACGCGTGGGCGCGCCGCGATGCGCGCGTCCCGGCGCGCGCGGCCGCCGGCTGAGCGCCGCTGCGCGCAACCGGCGACGCGATCGCGCGCCTCTGCAAGGGGCGCGATGGGATACGCAGGCACGCCGAACCCCGCCGCAGCGGGGTTCCGGATCACGCTTGTGTTGACGCGTTCCCGCGGCCGCTACGGATGCGTGGCAACGACACCGGCCACGACCTCCCGCCGCATCGGCTGGCGCCGGCCGTAGGTGAGGCTGCGCCACAGCCATTCCATCGGCCCGAACCGGTAGCGCGCCAGCCACCAGCGGCTGATCACGATCTGCGCGCCGAACAGCGCCAGCCACGCCAGCCAGATCGCCACGGTGCCGCCGCGCGGCCCGATGCCGAGCGCCACGCCGTAGAACAGCGCGACACCGACCACGCTGTGGGTGAGGTAGTTGCTCAGCGCCATCCGTCCCACCGGCGCCAGCGGCTGCAGCCAGCGGTGCCAGGCCGGATGGCAGAACAGGTGCACGAACAGCGCTGCGTAGCCCAGCCCCAGCAGCAGCGCGGCGTCTTCGGCGAGCGCGCGCAGCAGCATCGTGCCTGCGACGCCGTCGGGCCAGGCCGCGGGCAGTGCGACCCAGCCGTAGTCGACCGTCTCGATCGCGAACACCAGCGCCAGGCCGGCCGGCAGCGCCAGCAGCATGCGCTTCCAGAAGCGCGCGTGTGCCGCCGGATCGGCCAGCACGCCGCTGTAGCCGATCGCCGCGCCGATCAGCATGCGTCCGGCGATCGCCACGCCGATGCCCCAGTGTGATTGCGTCCACCAGTGCGCGAACCACGCGTTGGTGCGCAGCCATGCAAGTGGATCGTGGCTGGAGAATGCCGCCAGCGCGCGGGCGAAGGCTTCGTCCTGCGTCGCCAGCGGCCAGCCGCCGGGCCACCACAGCGACAGCGGTGCGTGCGGCACCGACACCAGCGCCACGCCGAGCACCGCCAGCGTCCGCGGCCGCACGCGCAGCCATGCCAGCGGAAGCAGGACCAGGCCGAGCACGGCGTACCAGCGCAGGATGTCGCCCCACCACAGCCACACATGCGCCATGCCCAGCAGCCACAGCACCGCCAGCCTGCGCGCGTAGCGCCAGCGGCCGCCTTCGCCCATGCGCTGCATCTGCAGGGCAAAACCGATGCCGAACATGATCGAGAACAGGGTGATGAACTTGCCGGCGACCAGCATCCCGTAGAACGGGTCGAGCCAGCGGTCGATCGAGACCGTCGGCAGCGCAAGCGCGGCCTCGCGCGGCAGGAAGAAGTACAGGCTGAAGGCGTCGAGGTTGGCCAGCAGCACGCCGGCCAGCGCAAAGCCGCGCAGCGCGTCGAGCAGGTCCAGGCGCTGCGATCCCGGCACCGGGCCGGGCGTTGCGATCTTCATGGGGGTGGAATTACGGGCGCGGATACCACGGACAAACGCGACGGGGGTTGCGGAAAGGACAGCCCTCGCTGGAAACGGCGGCGGCGGGGATCAGCGCCCCGCCAGCGCGTCCTGGATGTCCTCCAGCCCCTGGCCGCGGGTCTCGATGCCGCTGCGCAGCAGCATCACCGCCGACGCGGCCATCGGCAGCGCGATCACCAGCGCCGACAGCTGGAAGTGCTCGAACAGCCCGGCCACGCCCACCGCTGCGCCGAGGATGCCGCCGAACTTGGAGCTGGCCGCGATCACGCCAGAACCCGTGCCGCGCAGCTGCACAGGGTAGATCTCGGCGGCGTACGGGATCATCGTCGCGATCACCCCGCTGACGCTCACCAGCAGCGCCACGATCGCGATCGTGACTGCCGTCTCCGAACGCAGCCCCGCCACGCCGATGGCGAAGAACGCCAGCAGCGACAGCGTCGTCAGCGCGATGAACAGCACCAGCGTGCGCACGCTGCTCCAGCGGTGGTACAGCCACACCACCAGCGCGATGCCCGGCACCGCCAGCAGCGCCGACTGCGCGAGCAGCCGGTTCACCCGCGCCTCGTCGATGCCGAACTGGCCGAGGTTGGCCGGCAGCCACAGCACGAAGCCGAAGTTCACCAGTCCCCACGCCACGCCGCACACGACCAGGCCCCAGGTGATGCTGGCATGGCGCCCGCGCAGCAGCGCGCGCATGCCGGTGACCACGTGCGGATCGTCGAGCGCGGGCGCGCCGGGATGGCGGGTGTCGTCGGCCTCGACGGTGCTCGCGTTGCCGGAGAACTTGCGCAGCACCGCGCGCGCCTGCGATTCCAGGCCGGCATTGGACAGGAACCGCGGCGACTCGGGGATGTAGCGGTTGAGGATCAGGATCACCAGGCCCGTGGGCATGTTCAGCAGCCACAGCACGCGCCAGGAGAACAGCGGTTCAAGCGTCGCCGCCGCACCGGCGGCCAGCAGGTAGCCGGCCGAGGTGCCGACGCCGCCCAGCGCCACCAGCAGCCAGCCGCGGTGGGCGGCGGGCACGGTTTCGGCCATCAGGGTGAAGGCGATCGGCAGCATGCCGCCGGCCGAGGCGCCCATCAGGAAGCACATCACCAGGTTCCATTCGAACGTCGGCATCGCGCCGCAGATCGCGGTGCCGATGAACATCAGCGCAGACAGCAGGATGCCGGCGCGGCGCCCGAACACGTCGGCCAGCCGGCCCCACACGATCGAGCCGACCGTGGTGCCGATCAGCGCCACCAGCGCCAGCACGCTGGCGGTGGGCCGGGTGATCGAGTACTCCGAACTCATGCCGGGCATGACGAAGCCCAGCGTGGCCGGCTTCATCACGTCCACCGCGAGCGCGATGACCAGCACGGCCACCAGCTTCCAGTGCTCGCGGTTGAGCGGCACGCCGTCGGCAACGTGGAAGTGGAGGTGGCCGCTGCCGTGCACGCTCTCGCGCATCATTGCCAGCCGCGGCATCAGGCCATAGCCGGCCAGCAGCACGCCGGCCGGGATCATCGCCATGCCCCACAGCATCCAGGCATCCATCGGCATGCCCACCATCTGCCAGTGCGTGTGCCGGCCCATCATGAACATCGGCATGTGCGAGGCCACGCCGGCGAGGATCAGTGCGCAGCCGGCCCAGAAGGCGAGGGGATGGTGGAAGGCGATGCCGGGGGAGCCGCGGTCGGCGACGGGGCGGGACGTCATGGAAGTCTGGCGGTGGGTGCGCGGCAAGGCCGCATAGCATGGACGCGGCCGCGGTTGCTTGCAAAAGCGCGTGGACGGGGGAGATGCATCAGGCCTGCGGGAACAGGCTCGCCAGCCGCGCCACCATCGCCTCGGCCGCAGCGCGGTCGGGCGTGGTATCGGGATTGCCGAAGTCGCCCGGTGCCTGTGCCTGCACCAGGATGCCGTCGCGGCGCGGTACGGTGTAGAGGTTGTGGCCGCGCCACGTCAGGCCGTAGGTGACCTCCGGCTGCGGCACCAGTCGCGCGGTCTGTCCGCGCACCGGGATGACGCTGTCGTCGCCGAGCAGGGCGCGCGCGCCGTAGCCGGTGCAGTTGACGACCACGCGCTCGTCGAGGTCGGCCAGTTCGCGCAGGTTGCCGAACGCGCGTGTCTCGAACCGGCCGCCGGCGCGCTCGAAGTCGGCCATCAGCATCCGCGAGTACGCGCTGATGTTGAACGTCATCTGCGTATAGCGGCGCACGTACGGCACCGGGAATGGATGCTGCGACGGTGCCAGCGCCACCGCGCGCGGGCCGATGTCGCGCAGCAGCCGCCCCTCGAGGTGGGGGTAGTCGGGCTCTTCGTCCTCGCCGCCGCCGCCGCTGGGCTGGTTAAACGGCACGTCCGACAGCGAATACCCGTCGCGCCATTCGATCGGCTCGCCCGGCAGGCCGAGCAAGGTCTGGTAGGTGTGGAACGAGGTGCGCGCCATCGCTTCCCAGAGGCGTTCGAATTCCGGCGTGGCGAACCGGGTCGTGCAGATGCGCGAGGAGGGCGACCACACGCCGGTGGCGAGGAAGGAGCGCACGTCCGGGAGCCGCTCCTTCGCGTAGATGCGCACGCGGTAGCCGGCGCGCTGCGCGGCGACCGCGGTGGTCAGGCCGATCGCGCCGCAGCCGACCACCGCCAGCTCCCCGCGCCGCGGCCGCGCCGCCGCGACCAGCCGCAACGCCTGCTCGGCCGAGCCCCACGACAGCGACCAGCCGCTGCCGCCGTGGCCATAGTGGTGGATGACGGTGTGGCGGCCGACGCGCTCGGCCTCGATCCTCGGCCCCTGCGCGCGGAACGGCCGCGTGCATACGTCCAGCGCGACGATGCGGTCGGCGCTGGCGCGGATCGGCGCCAGCGGCGGGAGCGGCGCGAAGGGTGGCTTGGGGACGCCTGCGGCGAGGGCGTCGTTGGCGGCGGGCAGGGCACCCTCGCGCGCGAGGATGCCGCCGGATGACAGCGCGGCGGCGGCGAACCCGGCACTGCGCAGGAAATGGCGACGCTGCATCTGACCTCCGTGTTCGTTGCCGGCGTGCCGCGACGGCACCGGGCAAGCTTATCGCGGTCGGAAGCCGTGTCGCCTTTCAAGGTTCCGTAGGAGCGGCGGAAGCCGCGACCCGCCGCCGGAAAGGCATCGCGACTTCCGTCGCTCCCACAGAATGGCCGCCATGCTGTAGGAGCG
>NZ_BAAAZU010000009.1:30332-37226 GCF_039537065.1 Luteimonas lutimaris
CGGAATTCGACGCCATCAGGAAAAAGCTCGCGGCTGAAGCCGCTCCTACAGAGGCGGGGTTACTTGCGCTCGTCCGCGCTCGCGTCGCGCGCGGCGCGGAACTCGGAGTCGCTGCTCCAGTTCGGCCAGCGATCGGAGTTGGCCAGCTCGCTGCCCACCGTGTAGAGCAGCTGCAGGTCGCGCGCCATGCCGCCGAAGGTCCAGCCCGCCTCCCACTCGTCGGCCGGCTGGTGGTAGCGGTTGGCGGTGTACTCCTCGGAGAATTCGCGGCCCGCCGCGGGGCCGCCGTCGACCATGTCCTCGCCGGAGCCGAACGACACCGCCGGCACGCCGCGCTTGGCGAACGGGAAGTGGTCGGAGCGGAAGAAGTAACCGGCCTCGGGCTTGGAGTCCGCGGTGTAGCGCAGGTCGAAGCGCTTCGCCGTGGCGACCAGTGTGTCGAGCAGGTCCTGCCTGGCGCTGCCCGAGGTGCTGAAGTCGCGCGCCGGGCCGTGCGGGTCGAGTGCGTCCATGTTGATCACCGCGACGGTTTTGCTGAGCGGGTACAGCGGTTTCGAAGCGTAGTACTCGGAGCCGAGCAGGCCCTTCTCCTCGGCGGTGACATTGAGGAACACGATCGAGCGCTCCGGCTTCGCGTCGGCCTGCACGAAGGCGCGGCCCATCTCGATCAGCGCCGCGGTGCCGGTGGCGTTGTCGACCGCGCCGTTGTAGATGCGGTCGCCGTTCGCGTCCGGCGCGCCGATGCCCAGGTGGTCCCAGTGTCCGCTGTAGATCACCGTCTCGTCGGGGCGCTTGCTGCCCTCGATGCGGCCGACGATGTTGTAGGAGGTGATGACTTCTGAATCGACGTCGTACTTCGCCGAGAACGTCTCGCCTTCGAGTACCACCGGCTTGAAGTCGCGCGATTGCGCCTGTTTCTTCAGCACATCGAAGTCGAGCCCGGCCGCCTTGAACAGCTCGACCGCGAAGTCGCGCTGGACCCAGCCCTCAAGTTTCGGGTGCGTATCGGACGGGTCCTCGCGCACCACGTCGAACATGGTGTTGGTGTTGGAATTCTTCACCGTCGCCCAGCCGTAGGAGGCCGGCTCGGTCTCGTGGATCACCAGCATCCCGGTCGCGCCCTGGCGCGCGGCTTCTTCGTACTTGTAGGTCCAGCGGCCGTAGTAGGTCATCGCCTTGCCGCCGAAATCACCTTCGCCGGTCTCGTAGTCCGGGTCGTTGACCAGCACCAGCGCGATCTTGCCCTCGAGGTCGATGCCCTTGAAATCGTCCCAGTCGCGCTCGGGCGCGGTGACGCCGTAGCCGACGAACACGATCGGCGCATCGGTGATCTCCACCGTCTTCGAGCCGTCCATTGCCGCGCGCACCGCGATCTGTTCGCCCTGTGCCAGCGTGCGCGGCTTGCCGTCCACGGTGACCGACAGCGCCGGCGTGCCGGCGATGTCCGAGCGCAGCAGCGGCACCGCCTGGGTCCACGCGCGCGTGCCGTCGGCCTGCACGTCGCCGCCGGGCTGCAGGCCCGCGGCCTGCATCTGCGCGGTGACGTAGTCGATGGTCTTCTTCTCGCCGGCGGTGGCGGGGCCGCGGCCCTCGAAGTCGTCGGACGAAAGCGTCTTGACCATCTCCGACAGGCGCTGCGGGTCGAACGTGGGCGCGTCGGCCGGCGGGGCGGCGAAGGCCGGCAGCAGCGCCAGCGTGATCGAGAGCGGAAGCAGTGAGGCGATGGCGCGATGGCGCATGGTGTGTTCCCCGAAGTGAGCCCGTCCGGCTGCGGCCGATGTTAGCAGCGGCGCCCGATGCGAACGGCCCCCCCGCGGGAATGCCGCGGAAGGGCCGTGGTTTTCCGCCGATGCCTGCATCGCGCAGGCGGGAATGGGTCAGTAGCGCGCCTGCAGCGTCAGCCGGTCGAACGCTTTCACGCCGACCACCTTGATGTAGTACGTGCCGGCCGCCGGGTTGGCGATGCGGATCGTCTCGCTGTTGCCCTGGCGCTCGGAGCGGGCGTCGGCATCGCCGGGCGCCGGCTCCGCGTCGCGGCTGGCGTACAGGCTGACGTCGCCGATGCCGCCGTAGGACAGGATGTTGAGCATCGCCGCGCCTTCCGGCACTTCGATCGCGAACAGCAACGCCTCGCCGGCGTCGCCGGACAGACCGCCGACCGGTACCTTGTTCTCCAGCGGCGTGGCGTCGGGCCCGGTGTCGTCGCCCGGCGACAGCACGTGCACGCCGGTGATGCCGCCGAGCGCGAACAGGCGGCCGTCGTCCAGCGCGGCCAGGCGCTGCACGCCCTGGTGGCCCATCGGCGTCAGCTTCACCTGCGTCGGCTGGGTCGGGTCGGCGACGTCGAGCTCATGCAGGCCGTCCGAGTCGGCAAACCAGGCGCGGTCGCCGCGCTGGGCCACGTGGGTGTACTGGTCGTCGTCGCCGGTGTCGTAGCGGCCGACCACCGCCGGCGCCGCCGGGTCGGCGATGTCGATCACCTGCACGCCGCTGCCGCAGGCGAGGTAGAGCAGCGAGACGCCGCTGTCGATCGCCAGGTCGTAGCCGCTGCCGCAGCCGTCGTTGAGGTGCGATACCTCCACCGGCGCCGCCGGGTCGGCGAGGTCGTACACGCGCAGGCCGCCGTCGCTGGCGGTGCCCGACTCGCTGCTCTCGGCCATGTAGGCGTGGCTGCCGTCGACCTTGAGTGCGTAGGGCTGGTTCGTCAGCCCGGCCTGCCACACCAGCGTCGGCGCGGACGGATCGGAGATGTCGGCCACGCCGAACAGGCCGCCGTTGGTCCACTTGGCGACGTACGCATACTGGCCGGCGATATCGAGTACCGCGGCGAACTTGAACGGCACGTTGCCCACTTCCACCGGCGCGGCCGGATCGGACAGGTCCACGCCGATCAGGCCGTAGCCCCAGGCCGCGAGCCAGGCGGTGTCGCCCGACATCTCGACCTCCTCGAAGCTGCGCTGCTCCAGGCTCTTGGGCAGGTCGGCCTCGAAGCGGGCGGTCGGCGCCAGCGTCTGCGCGTCGTTGACCGTCAGGCCGTAGTTCGCCTGCAGCAGGACCAGGTTGCCGCCATGGACCGCCATGTCCTTCGCCGCGCCGCCGCCGGGCAGCCACGAGGTCGAGATGCGTTGCGGTTGTTCCGGCGTGGACACGTCGACCGCCTGCATCAGGTCGGTTTCGGTCGGGATCAACAAGGTGTTGCCGACCTGCACGGCACGGCGGGCGGAGAAAACCTCGAGGTCGAAGTGCCCGGATTGCGCCGGCGCGTCGATGTCGGCGATGTCCCACACGTCCAGGCCCTGGCCGTAGCCGAAGGTGTAGGCGTAGTCGCCGACGTGCACGCCGATGAAGGCAGGCGGGATGTCAAGCCAGCCGCGCTTGGACAGCTGGCCGGCGTCGTTCAGGTCGTACAGGGTGAGCTCGTTGCCGGCGCCGACCACGAAGCCCGGCTCCGCGCTGAGGCTGAAGTTGTCCAGCCCGTCGACCGCGCTGCTGGCCGCGAGCACCGGCAGCTCGGGCGTGCTGGTGTCGAAGACGTCGAGCACGGTGTTGCCGAACCAGTTGCGGCCGGTGGCGAAGATCGTGTTGCCGCTGCTGGTGATCTTCGTGTACTGCCCCGCGCTGGTCAGCTCGGTGGCGGCGAACTCCGGCGCGGCCGGGTCGGCCAGGTCGGAGACGAACACGCCGTGGTTGTTGTCGAACAGGTACAGGTGGTCGTTGGCGACCGCCAGGCCGAGCAGGATCTTGTTGTCGGCGTCGAGGTAGTCCTCGGTCTGGTCGACCAGCTCCGGATGGTCGGGGTCGGCCAGCGACCAGGTCGTCACGCCGGCGCTGCCGTCGTAGCCGCGCCAGCTGGCATACAGGTAGTCGCCGTGGCGGGCGAGGCCGTTGATCGCGCCGTCGGCCGGCGCACTGGTGGCGACGCGGATCGGCGCGGCCGGGTCGGCGTAGTCCCAGGTCGCGACCACGCGGCCGGTGGGGATGTAGACGCGGTCGCCGGCGACGACCGGATCGGCGGCCACCGCGCCGCCGCGCACCAGCGAGAGCGACAGCGGCGCGTCGCCTGCGGCCTGCGCGTGGATGGGGGCGGCCATGGCGATGGCGGCGGCGAGGGCGCTGGCGAGCAGCTTGGTTGCCATGTTGCTTGCTCCTTGAGAGGAAGGACGGACGACGGGCGTCACGGTTCTGTTTTTTCGGAGGGCGCGCCGGCCGTGCGGGGGAACGGCGTGGCGCGGTGCGGGGCGGGCCCCGGCGGCGTGGCGCCAGATGGCGACGCAGGCAGCCCCGTGAACTTGGGCGGACGTGCCACGGGGCGTCATTCCAAGCGGGTAACGATCGTTTGACGAACGCATGACCGGCGCCGGGCAGCGCCGCGTGACCCGCAGGATCGCGGGAAGGCTAGGGCCGGGGTGCGACCTGCGTCGCGGTTCCGGCCGGCGGCGGCAACGCGCGTTCGCCGGCCAGCTCGCGGGCCCGCGCATACGCGACCTGCGACTGCGGGCCCTGTTCGAGCGACCGCAGCAGCCGGGCCTGCAGCGCCGCCAGCGCGAAGTCCTGTCCGGCCCAGGGGGCGGCCCGGCCGACCAGGGCGCTGGCCTCGTCCGCCTGGCCACGCTCGAGCAGCCAGCCGGCGTGGTCGACCACGACCTCGGCGATCTCGGCCGGGATCCCGCGCTGCTCGGCCAGCGCCAGCGCCTTGCGGTAGCCGGCATCGGCCCCGGCCACGTCGCCGCGCGCGCGCCGGGCGATGGCGCCGGCGAGCAGGTCGGGCAGGGAATCGCCCAGAGACGCGTCGGCGACGGCGGAGACCGGCAGGTCGGCGGCCAGCGCGGCCTGTTCGCGGCGCAGCCGCAACCAGGCCTTGCGCCGCGCGTCGCGCTGTGACGGCCAGTCGCGCAGCGCGGCGTCCGCGATCGCGACCGCCCGCGCCGGCTCGCCGCCGGCCAGGGCCAGTTCCGCCTGCAGCAGCTCGCGGGTGCCGGCCTCGGCCGGCTGCGACTGCCCCGCCTCGGGCATCGCCAGCAGGCGCGCGGCCTCGTGCAGCTGGCCCGCCTCGATCAGTGCACGGGCGCGGGTGAGCACGACCTCCGCGCGCTGGGTCGGTGCGCGCAGCCGCGGCAGCAGCATCCAGGCGCGCTCGCTTTCGGCCAGCGCCTCGTCGCGCCGCAGCAACTGCAGCAGGGCGAGTACGCGCGTGTCGCGGAACGTCGACAGTTCGTTGATCGCGCCCATCGCCTCGAAGTCGCGCGCGGCGCGGTCCAGGTACGGCAGCGCCTGCGCCGGGTGGCCGCGATCGACCTCGAGCACGCCAAGGTTGGCGTCCACCCGTGCGACTGCCAGCGCGTCGCCCGCGCTGGCCAGCTGCACGCGGGCCTGGCCGAAGTCCGCCAGCGCGCGGTCGAAGCGCTGCTGCAGCGCGTTGGCCACCGCGCGCCCGCTCAGGGCGACGCCGCGTTCGGTCGGGTGGGTGCCGTCGCCCAGCGCGGCGATCGCTTCGTCGTAGCTGCGCCGGGCTTCGTCTGCGTTGTCCAGCCGGATCAGCATCGCGCCGCGCGCGTTGAGCACCCTGGCGCGGAACAGGGCGTCGTCGCGCGTGGCGGTCCCGTCGAGCAGGGCGTCGAGCGTGGCAAGGCCGCGCGCGTACTCGCCGGCGCGGAAGTCCACGCGCGCCAGTTGGTACTGCAGCCGCGGCCGCTGGCGCTGCAGTTCGGGCGCGTCGAGCAGGATTTGACGCGCGGTTTCGATCTGGTTGGCCAGCATCGCTGCGCGGGCGCGCTGCAGGCGCTCGGCCAGCGCGGGCGGATCGTCGTCGCCGGCGATCGCGTGGCCGCCGAGCACGGCCGCCAGCCGCCCGCTGGCCTGGCGCGCCGCCTGCAGCAGGTCGGCATCGTGCGCATGCGCCTCGTGTCGCGCGCCGTCGCCGTCGCCGGCCTGCAGGCGCACGTCCCAGCCGTCGTCGCTGCGCGTGGCTTCGCTGTTGACGACCCATTTCGCACGCGCGGCCCTGCGCAGCCGGCGCGGGTCGTCGCCGTCCTGCCGGTGCAGGACGCCCAGCGTGGTCTCGCTGGGCAGCACCGGCAGGCCGCTGCGGTGCAGGCGGTCGCCGATGAAGTCCATCAGTCCCAGCCGCGCCCAGCTGGCATCGCCGGGATCGTCGACCCGCGTGGGCAGCACCATCAGCGCGCGTGGGGCGTCGGCCGGGGTTGCGTTGGCCACGGGTGCGGGGGCGGTGTCGCGAACGCGCTGCGACCAGGCCAGCGCCGCCACCGCGACCACCAGGACGATGGCCGCGGCGGCGGGCCACCCGCGCCTGCCGGGTGGGCGGGGAGAACGGGAGGGATCGGTGGACGGCGGGGCGGCGTCCGCGACAGCTTCCTCGATGGCCGGTGTGGTCGTCGTCGTTGCGAAGGCCGCCGCCTGCGGCGGCGCCGGTTCGCGCGGCCGCGCGGGAGGCTCCGGCGCGGTGGACGGCGCAGCCGGCTCATCCACCATCGTTTCTACCGCCACCTCCGCCAGCCAGCGGAAGCCATAACGCGGCACGGTACGGATCGTGTGCTGCTCCTGGCCGTCGTCGCCCACCGCGCGCCGGCTGCGCAGCACCACCTGCGCCAGCTGCGCGTCGGAGACGTTGGAACGCGCGAAGACCGCCTGCACCAGTTCGTCGCGGCTGACCGCACGGTCGCGGTGCTCGATCAGGCAGCACAGGCACTCGAACACCCGCGCCGGCAGCGCAACGACGTCACCGCGGTGCAGCAGTTCGTGCTTGGGCAGGTCGAGGACGTATTCGCCGAAGCGGTAGCGTGCGATCGTCATGGACATCGGGAACGGGGGAGGCCCGCATGATCGCGTATCCCGCGGGCGGGTGCGAAATGCCCCGTTGCCCTGCGGGGGTTGTGG
>NZ_BAAAZU010000009.1:37272-56648 GCF_039537065.1 Luteimonas lutimaris
TCATCTCCCGGGGTCTTTGCCTCCGGTCGCGCACTCAGCGCGGGTCCGGCGGCGGCAGCTCGTGGCGCACGTGCAGGAAGCGGGCGAAGCGCGGCACGCCCTTGTTCGACAGCCCGTTGTAGCGATAGGTGACCATACTGCCGACCGGCGGCGGCGCCGCGCGCTGGGCATCGCTGAAACCCGAACCGATGCGGAAGCGCAGGCCGTCCGCGCGCTCGACCACCAGCGCGCCGAGCATGCCGCGGTACTTGCCCTTGCCCGGCGTGTGCGCGACCACGCGCGCTTCGGCATCGTCGTAGGGCTTGTACTTGAGCAGGTCGTCGCTGCGGCCGGCGTGGTAGCGCGCATCCTCGTGGTGCAGCATCAGGCCCTCGCCGCCGGCCTCGACGACGGTGGCCAGCAGCGCGTCGAGTTCGTCGCGATCGCGCACGCGGTACTGCGCGACCGGGCGCAGCCACGCCACGCCCGCCGCGTCGAGCAGGTCGCGCATGTGCCGCACGCGGGTATCGAACGTGCCGCCGTCGCCGGGCAGGTCGAAGACCATGAAGCGCATCCGTCGCCACGCGGGATCGGCGGCATCGCCGGCGCGCACGGTGCCGCTGGCGTCCTCGAAGCGGCCGCGGCCGAGCCACAGCTCGCCATCCAGGGGCACCGTCGGCCAGCCTTCCGTGAACCAGTCCGGCGCCTGCACGCGCATGCCGCCGCGCGTCCACAGCGCATGGCCGTCCCAGCGCCCGCGGACGCCGTCGAGTTTCTCGCTCACCCAGTACTGCGCAACGCCGGTGTCGGCGTCGGCGTGATAGACGGTGGCGAGCATCAGCCGCGGTGGCGCCTGCGCGGCGGCCGGATGCGGCAGCAGCGCGCACGGCAGCAGCAGCGCGAGCAGCGCGGACGACAGCAGGCGGGTCAGGTGGCGCGGCATGGTCCCCTCCGTGGGCCGGATCACGCTGCCATCGTCCCGTGGCAGCGGCGCCGGGTCAGTCGGGGGAGGCCGCGCGGTCGGGTCGGGAAACGCCGCGAACGCGGCCGGGGAATCCCTACGCGCGGTTGCGGGTGGCGGTTCCGCGGCGGCCGGCTAGCGCTGCAGCGCGCTGGTCGCTTCGTACGGCAGCTGTTCGGCGCCGGCTTCGCGCAGCGCGGCTTCCACCGGGCCGATCACCTCGGGCTCCGCGTCGATGACGATGAGGATGCGCCCGGCGCGGATCTCGGATTCGAAGCGGCGGTGCACCTCGTCGGGCACCATCGAGCCAACCAGCGACGTCACCCAGGTGCCGACGGCGGCGCCGACCAGGGTCGTGATCGCCACGCCGGCGACGGTCAGGCCGATCGGGGGTACGACCACGCCGACCAGCCCGCCGACCAGGCCAGCGGTTCCGCCGGTGATCGCGCCGCGCTTGGCGGCGGGCATGAAGTCGGTCCCGGCGTTGCGCAGGGCGTCGGGGACTTCCTGCATCTCGATCGACGAATCGGCGACCAGGGAAATGTCCTGTTCATCGATGCCGGCGGCTTTTGCCGCGGCGATGGCGGCGGTGGCGTCGGCGACCGTATCGGCCATGAATACGTGTCGGGTTTTCATGGTGCCTCCTGGGTCCGGGACCGGCGAACGCGCACGGCAGGCGTGACGAAAGCCGGCATGACCCGAGGCTAGCGGCGCGCGTGGAAAGGACGCGTGACGCATGGCGCGGCAGGCGCGCATCGCCGCCACGCATCAGTCCACGTTCATGTTGCGCCGCGCGGTCGCGGCCTGTGCTCAGGCGCCGACCCGACGCCGTACTGCGTCCACGTCGCGCACCGCCCGCACCTCGATGCAGCCGGTGCGTGCCCACGGGAACTCCGCCGCGATCCGCAACGCCTCGTCCATGTCCGCGGCCTCGATCAGGTTGAAACCACCGAGGATCTCCTTGGTTTCCGCGAACGGCCCGTCGACGACGCGGGTGCGGCCGTTGCGGATGCGCACCGACTTCGCGGTACTGGCATCCTCCAGCTGCTGGAAGCCGACCAGTTTTCCGTCGGCCTTGAGCGCGTCGGCGTGCTGCAGGCAGGTGCGCATCATCGCGTCGGGTTCGCCCGCGGGCAGCGCCTCGAGCATCTCGTTGTCCACGTAGACCAGGGCGAGGAATTGCATGCGGGGCGTCCGTCGGGGCGGGGCGACAGGTTCATCGCCGCGACGACGCGGGTCAAGTGCCGCCATGCCGCGCAGCACCAGAGCCCTTCTCCTGCGCAGAGAAGGGCTTCGCACCCACGCGACGCCATTTCCGTGGCGGCGGGAAGGCCTGAAGCGCGATTGGCCCGCAAGCGGGACGATCCTTCCGCTTGCGGGCGGTTTATCCGCGTCGCGCCTGCCCGTAGGCTGTGCATCCCCCGCCGGCGCACGCAGCCGGCCCACGCCCCGGACTCCGCATGCAGCCCGCCGTTTCCATCCAGCAGCTCGAAAAGACCTACGCCTCCGGCTTCCGCGCGCTGAAGTCGGTCGACCTGGACATCCGCCGCGGCGAGATCTTCGCCCTGCTCGGGCCCAACGGCGCCGGCAAGACCACGCTGATCAGCATCGTCTGCGGCATCGTCACGCCCAGCGGCGGCCGCGTCGTCGCCGACGGCCACGACATCGTCCGCGACTACCGCGCCGCGCGCCAGAAGATCGGGCTGGTGCCGCAGGAACTGTCCACCGACGCGTTCGAAAGCGTGTGGGCCACGGTGCGCTTCTCGCGCGGCCTGTACGGTAGGCCGCGCGACGATGCCTACCTGGAGGGGCTGCTGCGCGACCTGTCGCTGTGGGACAAGCGCGACAGCAAGATCCTGGCGCTGTCCGGCGGCATGAAGCGACGCGTGCTGATTGCCAAGGCGCTGTCGCACGAACCCACGATCCTGTTCCTCGACGAGCCTACCGCCGGCGTCGACGTCGAACTGCGCCACGACATGTGGCAGATGGTGCGCCGCCTGCGCGAGCGCGGCGTGACCGTGATCCTGACCACGCACTACATCGAGGAGGCCGAAGACATGGCCGACCGCATCGGCGTGATCAACAAGGGCGAGCTGGTGGTGGTGGAGGACAAGGACGTACTGATGCGCCGGCTCGGCAGGAAACAGCTGACACTGGCGCTGCAGGCGCCGCTCGAACGCATCCCCGACGAGTTGTCCGGGCTGCCCCTGGAACTGTCCGGCGACCACCTGTCGCTGGTCTACACCTTCGACACCCAGACCGAGGAAACCGGCATTGCCGACCTGCTGCGGCGCCTGGGCACACACGGGATCGACTTCAGGGACCTCAACTCCAGCGAGAGTTCGCTGGAGGAGATCTTCGTCGGCCTGGTGCACGGCAGCGAAGGGGGCAGGCGATGAACTGGCACGCCGTCCGCGCCATCTACCGCTTCGAGATGGCGCGCACCTTCCGTACCATCACCCAGTCGATCGCATCGCCGGTGCTGTCGACCTCGCTGTACTTCGTGGTGTTCGGCGCGGCGATCGGCTCGCGCATGGGCGACATCGACGGCGTCGGCTACGGCGCCTTCATCATCCCCGGGCTGATCATGCTGTCGTTGCTCAACGAGAGCATTTCCAACGCCTCGTTCGGCATCTACATGCCCAAGTGGTCGGGCACGATCTACGAACTGCTGTCGGCGCCGGTGTCGTTCGTCGAGGTGGTGCTGGGCTACGTCGGCGCGGCGACCACCAAGTCGGTGCTCCTGGGCGTGCTGATCCTGGTGACCGCGCGCATCTTCGTGCCGTACGGGATCGCGCACCCGCTGTGGATGGTGGCGTTCCTAGTGCTCACCGCGGTCAGCTTCAGCCTGTTCGGCTTCATCATCGGGCTGTGGGCGGACGACTTCCAGAAGCTGCAGGTGATCCCGCTGATGGTGGTCACGCCGCTGACCTTCCTGGGCGGGGCGTTCTACTCGATCAGCATGCTGCCGCCGGTGTGGCAGAAGATCACCCTGTTCAACCCGGTCGTGTACCTGATCAGCGGCTTCCGCTGGAGCTTCTACGGCGTGTCGGACGTGAACGTGGCGATCAGCGTGGCCGCGATCCTCGGCTTCCTGGCGCTGTGCCTGCTCGCGGTGTGGTGGATCTTCCGTACCGGCTGGAAGCTCAAGTCGTAGGCGGCTCGGCGTCGTTGTCGATGTCCTTGAACCAGGACTCGACGGTGCCCTTGACCTTGACCGTCATCGGATTGCCGCGGCGGTCGAGCGACTTGCCGAACGGCAGCCGCACCCAGCCCTCGCTGACGCAGTATTCCTCGACGTTGGTCTTCTCCTCGCCGTTGAAGCGCACGCCGACCCCGCGTTCCATCGCGGCGGCGTCGTAGTGGGGGCTGCGCGGGTCGCTGGACAGGCGGTCGGGGGGTGTGTCGCTCATCTCGAAGTCTCCGTGCGGCGTCGGGCCGCGAACACGATGCCCGCGATCATAAACGCTGCCGTACACGGGCGGGCAGGGCGGGACGCGCGACCCCGTGCCGAAGGTTGGCTGACGCATGGCACGCGCGCGCCATGGCGCATCGGCGCAGTCTGTCATCGCGGTTCCCCCCAGCGAAGATCGAGCCATGAACACGCACCGCAGCCCCCCGTCCACCCACGTTCCCGCCGGCCGCCGCGCCGGGCCGGCGCCTGCTCCGCCAGTGGCCCCGCGCGTGGACGCGACGCCGGTACGCCATTTGCATCGCCAGCGCGATTTCGGCATCGGCTACGGCAACAGCAGTGGCTACGGCAGCGACCGCCACTACGTCGACGGGCATGCCGATCCGATCTTCCGCGTCACCTGATCCAGCAGACAGACGCCTGCGATTCCCTGTGGGAGCGGCCATGGCCGCGATGGATCGCCGGCAGCCAATCGCGGCCATGGCCGCTCCCACTTGGCGGCCGCCACCGGAGGCGTCCTCAGGGCACTTCGCGCCGCCCCTGCGCACGGGCGTTGGCGATCACGCGGCGCATCAGCGCGCGGTCGACGTGGCGCGAGATCGGCATCGCGCCCAGCTCGATCGCGCGCTCGCGCAGCTGCGCGGTGACGTCGTAGTGGGCGCCGCTGGTCTTGTCCTGGAACGCGCGCCGCGGGATGCCCAGCCGCGCGGCGAACGCGTGCAGTTCGTCCAGCGTGTCGGCCATCAGGTGTGCCCAGCGGTGGCCGCGCCAGGGCGTCACGGCGTCGTCGACGTAGACCGTCACCGCACGGTGCCCCATGGAATGGTGTCCGCGAGTTGTGCGTTCAATGCGCGTGCCCGCGCGGTTCGACGTGGATGGTGATCGACGAATCGGGGAACTCGCGCCGCAGCGCGTCCTCCAGGTCGTCGCAGACCGCGTGCGAATCGTCGACGCTCATCGAACCAGGCACGCGCAGGGTGAAGTCGATGAAGGTCAGGCGGCCGGCGTGGCGCGTGCGCAGGTCGCGGACGTCGTTGGTCGGGCCGCGGGTGGCGGCGATGATCGCCTCGATCCGGGCGATGTCTTCCGGCGGCAGCGCCGCGTCCATCAGCCCGGCAACGCTGTCCTGCATGATCTTCCAGCCCGCCCACAGGATGTTGAGCGCGACCAGCGCGGCGATCGCCGGATCCAGCCTGGTCCACCCGGTCAGCGCCACCAGCGCGACGCCGGCGATCACGCCGACCGAGGTCCACACGTCGGTCATCAGGTGCCTGCCGTCGGCGACCAGCGCCGGCGAGCGCATCCGCCCGCCGCGGCGGATCAGCAGCGTACCCCAGGCCAGGTTGATCAGCGTGGCGCCGCCGCTGATCGCCAGGCCCAGCAGCGGCGCGTCGATCGGCGCCGGCGCGATGAAGCCTTGCCACGCCTCGCGCAGGATCGCCAGCGCGGCGAGGATGATCAGCACGCCTTCGAGCACGGCCGAGAAGTACTCGGCCTTGGTGTGGCCGTAGGGGTGGTTGTCGTCGGCGGGCATCGCGCTGACGCGGATCGCGATGAATGCCGCGATCGCGGTGGCGACGTTGATGATGCTTTCCAGCGCGTCCGAATACAGCGCCACGCTGCCGGTCAGTTTCCACGCGAGAAACTTGAGTCCCAGCACCACGATGCCCACGGCGATGCTGCCCAGGGCCAGGCGCCGGATCGTCGCGTGCGTGCTGGTGGTGGAGGCGGGAGGGTCGCTCGTCATCGAGGTCGGGCGCGGCAACAACCGCGCCACTGTATCGAATGCGTGCCGCCCGCGCCTTGCCGCAGGTCAACCGGCCGGGGTGCCGAGTTCCCTGCGCAGCCAGTCGTCGAGCAGCTGCTTGTCGTAGCGCAGCGGATCGTTGTCGCGCGCGCGCGCGCGGCCGTGCAGGTAGGCCATGTCGGTGAGTTCGCGCGAGCCCTGTGCGAGCACGCCGCCGTCGGCACCGGTCAGGGTGAAGTCCAGCGCGATGCGCGGCGGATAGAGGTCGCGCATGTAGCGGACGTGGTCGGTGCGCATGCCCTGCCAGGGTTCGAAGTCGCCGGCGCGCTTGATGTCGGTGATCGTCACCTCGAGTCGCTCGCCCGCGGGCAGGCGCGCGGCCGCCTGCTTGCGCAGGTGTTCGGCCAGCTCGCGCACCCAGTTGCCGCGCTGCGCCTCCCACCGGTTGCGGCTCTGGCGGATTTCGGTGAACTGCGCCGGGTCCGTCCACTGCACGCTGACAGGCCCCTCGGCCGGCAGGCTGCGCGGCGCGTCCGGATCGGTGACGCTGGATGCCTGGGCCGGCAGGCCGACGGCCAGCAGCGCGGCCAGCAGGCAGGGCAGGGGGAATCGAAGCTTCATGTCGCCTCCTCGTTCGGGAGCCGACCCGATTTTCCTCCACGGGCGGGTGCCGGGCAATGAAGCCCCGGCGTCCGGTGGTGCCCCGTTAAGGCGCGCGGCGCCGTGGAACGCCGCGCGCATGCCGTGCCAGCCGCCGTCAGGCCGCGCGTGGCAGCTCGGCGTCGTTGCCGTCGTGCAGGCGGCGCAGGGCGTCGCGCAGCGCGTCGCCGAGTTCCCCCGCGCTCTCGATGATCCGCAGCACGTCGCGTTCACCGAGCGCCTCGCCCAGGTCGAAGCCGCCTTCGATCAGGCGGGTGCCGTGCAGGCGGACGTCCTCGCCCCAGCCCGCGCCCTGGCCGCCGCCGATGTCGATGCCCAGTTCCAGGCCGGCCAGCGAGGCGCCTTCGTAGTCGCCCGCGGCGACCTGGCGGCTGATGCGCCAGGCATCCGCGCCGCGGCCGCTCCACACATTGATGTCCTGCAGCACGCGCGCGCCCTTCGAATCCGGCGGCGCCAGTTCGGACGCCACCTGCGCGGCAAGCACCGCGGTGCCGTCCAGCGCGGCGGCGATGCGGCCGGCGGCGACGTCGCGCCCGACCTGCACGCCCTGTCCGGCGTAGTCGATCACGTGCCGGGCCACGTCCGTCCAGTGCGCGTCCGCGTCGCCGGCGATGTCGGCGCCCAAGGTGACCGCGCCCTGCGCGGCACCGGCGTAGTCGCCGTCGCGGACCTGGCCGACGATCTCCCAGGCGTTTTCGCCGCGCCGGCTCCAGGCCTCGATCTGGCGGCCGATCGCCCAGTCGTCGCGCGTGTCGCCGGCATCCGGTGCGCGCACCAGGCCGGAGTTGGCGAAGTCCCAGGCGATGTCGTTGAGCACGCCCGGCGCGGTGGCGAACATCTGGTCCAGGCGACCGGCGCGGACGTCGCCGACCAGCCCGGCGACCTTCGCGCCATGGTCCAGCCACTGCTGCACGGTCGACGGCCAGGCGCCCGGATCGAGCCTGGAAGCGTCGAACTCCTGCGACACGACCGTGCCGGCCAGTCCGGACGCCTGCTCGAACGCAGCCTCGTATTCGCCGTGGGCCACGTGCGTACCGACTTCGACCGCGGTGGCGCCGTAGCGCAGGTAGCGCGCGACCTCGCTCTCGCGGCCCTCAGCCGAACCGGCGCCGAAGGCGGTATCGAGCGTGGTGTACAGCCGCGCGCCGCCGTTGAGCGCGGCGGCGATGTCGCCATGGCGCAGGTTGTCGACCACCTCCACCGCATCATCGACGTGTCCCGCGTACGCCTGCACCTGGCCGGCGACCTGCGCGACCTGCCCGCCGCCCGGGATGTCGCCGGCGACGTCGGCGACCAGCCCGGCCGCCTTGCTCGCGGCGCTGACGAACTCGCCGTTCTTGATGCTGACGTAGACCTGCTCGCCGACCAGCACCCGGTTCGACCAGTCCTTGACGGCGTTGGCGGTGTTGGCCACCGCGTCGGCGGCGCCGCCGACGACGTTGGCGACAGCGCCCACGGCCGAGGCGGCGGCGGACACGATGCCCATCACGTTGCCGGACTTGACCGCTTGCACGCCGGCCTGCACGCCCTGCGCGGCCTTGTTCACGACGCCCGCCACCTTGGCCACGCCCGCGGCGACGCCCGACACCGCCTTGCCCGCGAGCGCGCCCGCGCCGCCGGCGACCGCGCCGGCCACGCCGACCACGGCCTGCAGGATGTTCTTGTTCTTCACCCCTTCGACCACTGCGATCACGCCGCTGATGATGCGCGCCGGGATCGCGATCCACGGGATCGGGATGAAGCTGCACACGCCGAGGATGGCCTTGCCGAACTTGCCGAAGAAGCTGCCGATCCCCGAGAACAGGCTGCCGAAGAAGCCCTTCTTCTTGACCTTGCAGTGGGTGACGTTGCCGTTGCCGTCGACGCTGAACTCGACCTTGTACTTGCCGACCTTGGTCTTGTGGGTGCCGGCCGGGCCGGCCATCGCCGCCATCAGTTCGTCGTACTTCGCCCGGATCTCGCCCTCGCCCATCTTCTTGAAGGCCTTGTCCGGGATCTTCAGCGCCATCCACAGCTGGTCCTTCATTTCCTGCACGGTCAGCCGTGGCGGCGCCGGCTGCGCCATGACCTGCAGCGTGTCCAGCGATTGCGCCAGGCGCTGCGCCTGCTGGATCGCGTCGGACGAGGTGTTGACGTAGCGCGCGGCGCCGGCCAGCAAGGGGTGCGGCAGGGTGGAGGCCTGGTTGCCGCCCAGCGACGCCAGCGCGCCGAGTCCGGACGGGGTCAGCGACAGCACCCCGTTGGCAGGCGCCGACTGCATGAGCACGCTGGCGATCTGCCCGTGCAGCTGCGACTGCGCCGGATCCAGCACGCCCTGGCGCTGCGCCGCGGCGTGGGTGACGAACACCGAGTAGTCGCTCCACAGCATCGGCGCCGCAGTGCGCATGGGGGCGAGGTCGGCGCGCGGTTGCGCAAGGGGCGTGTACGTCGCCAGGCGCAGGTCGCGTGCGTCGGCGCGGATACGGCCGGTGAGCTGCTGGCGTGCGAGCGCGCCGTCGCCGTCGAGCGTTTCGCGTGGCGCCGGCTCGAAATGTTCCGGCCGGGCGTCGCGGGCGACGGTGGTGGCGTCCTGGTCATCGCCCTGCGGGGCCGTGGCGTCCTGCTGGCCGACTTCGCCGTAGCGCGTGGCCAGGTCGCTGGCCTGTGCATCGACACGGAAGTTCATGGGTGCCCCCTGATCGGGAATATGTGCCTGAACAGATACCCATGCGTATGGAGCCGCGACAACCCGGGGCAGGCCCGAGCCTCGGGTAAACCCTGGGTCCCGCAGTCCCTGCGGGTGCCGCCCGCAACCGGTCCAAACTTGATTCACCCGCCTGCAGGACGCATCTGGACGTGATCCCAGTGAGGAAGTCCCCCATGGCCGGCACCCGCCCCCCGATCCGCATCGATTTCGTCTCCGACGTGTCCTGCCCCTGGTGCGCCATCGGCCTGCAGGCGCTGGAGCAGGCGATCGCGCGTGTCGGCGACGACGCGGCGGTGGAGCTGTACTTCCAGCCGTTCGAGCTCAATCCGCAGATGCCGCCCGCGGGCGAGGACGCGATCGACCACCTCACCGCCAAGTACGGCATGAGCGAGGAACAGGCGCGGCAGAACGGCGAGGCGATCCGCGCGCGCGGCGCGGAACTGGGCTTCACCTTCGACATGGACCGCCGCCGCCACGTCTGGAACACCTTCGATGCGCACCGCCTGCTGCACTGGGCCGGGCTGGAGGCGCCCGCAGCGCAGCGCGCACTCAAGCATGCGCTGTTGCGCGCGTACTTCACCGACGGCGAGGACGTCTCCGACCACGGCGTGCTGGCGCGGCTTGCCGCAGCAGCCGGCCTCGATGCGGCGCGAGCGCGGCAGGTCCTCGCCTCCGACGATTACGCCGACGCCGTGCGCGAGCGCGAGCGGCACTACGCCGACGGCGGCATCCGCGCGGTGCCGTCGGTGATCTTCGACAACCGGCACCTGGTGCAGGGCGGGCAGCCGGTCGAGGTGTTCGAACGCGCGCTGCGGCAGCTGGCGGCTGGCGCCGCGTGAGGCGAGGCGCGCCTGCTGCCGCGCTGCTCGCCGGCGTGTTCGCGCTGTGCGCGACCGCGCAGGCATTGGCACAGGACCTGCTGGCGCGGCTGGAGGCGTCGGCACCGGAACTGGATGCGAAGGTGCTCGCGCTGGCGCTCGAGGCCACCGACTGCGCGGCTTCGGCCGGCGCCGCGGAGCGTCCCGCGCGACTGGCGGTGATCGACTACACGCGGCCGTCGACGACGCGCCGGCTTTGGCTGTTCGACCTCGACAAGGGCAGCCTGCTCAAGCACGAATACGTCGCCCACGGGCGCGGCAGCGGCGGCAACGTGCCGACGCGGTTTTCCAACGCCGAAGGCAGCTACCAGTCGAGCATCGGCCTGTTCGCCGCGGCCGAAACCTACCAGGGCGCGAACGGTTATTCGCTGCGCCTGGACGGCCTGGAGCCGGGCGTCAACGACCGCGCGCGCGAACGGCTGCTGGTGATGCACGGCGCGGATTACGTCGATCCGGTGCAGGCGCAGCGGCAAGGCCGGCTCGGCCGCAGCTGGGGCTGTCCCGCGTTGCGCCCGGCGGCCGCGCGCGAGGTGATCGATGCGCTGAAGGATGGCCAATTGCTGTTCGCCTACGCGCGCGACGCGGCCTGGCTGGAAGGGTCACGCTTCTTCGGCTGCGACAAGGCTGAACACAAACCGGCGCGCTAGCCGCGCTTTCACGCGCCGCGCGCGGCGTGCACCGCAGCATCGACGCCATCATTCCGGCAGGAGTCCGTTCGATGCATGTTTCCGCTTGCAGGTCCGCTGCGCGCAAGTCGTTGCGTCGCCATGTCCACCGCGCGCTGGCGCTCGCGTGCGCGTTCGCCTTCCTGCCGGCGGCTGCGCTGGCCGGTGGCGCCGACGAGGAAACGGCCGCGACCGATGCCCACGCGCTGTCCGCGAAAACGGTCAACAGCACCGATGCGACCAGCGGCGATGCCGGCCTGCTGCGCGCGCAGGTGCTGCTCGACCGCGCCTGGTTCTCGCCCGGCGAGATCGATGCCGGCGCCGGCAGCAACACCCGCCGCGCGATCGCCGCGTACCAGCGCAGCCGCGACCTGCCGGACAGCGGCGAGCTGGACGATGCCACCTGGAAGTCGCTCAACGCCGACGCGCCCGACGTGCTGGTGCGCTACACCGTGACCGCCGGGGACGCCGCCGGCCCCTACGCGAAGCTGCCCGACGACATGATGGAGAAGGCGAAGCTGGACGCGCTCGGCTACACCTCGGCGCTGGAGATGCTGGCCGAGAAGTTCCACGCCAGCCCGAAGCTGCTGCAGCGGCTCAACCCGGGCGCGGCCTTCGGCAAGGCGGGCACCCGGCTGCTGGTGCCGAACGTGGCCGGCGTGGGCGAGCTGGGCAAGGCGGCGAAGGTCGTGGTCGACAAGTCCGACTCCAGCGTGGCCGTGCTCGACGAGGACGGCAAGACGATCGCGCAGTTCCCGGCCTCGACCGGCAGCGAGCACGATCCGCTGCCGCTCGGGCAGTGGAAGATCGAGGGCGTCGCCCGCGATCCGGAATTCCACTACAACCCGGACCTGTTCTGGGATGCAGATGCCGGCCACGGCAAGGCCACCATTCCCGCAGGCCCCAACAACCCGGTCGGCGTGGTGTGGATCGACCTGTCCAAGCCGCACTACGGCATCCACGGCACGCCCGAACCGTCCCACGTCGGCAAGACCGAATCGCACGGCTGCATCCGCCTGACCAACTGGTCGGCGCGCGCGCTGGCCGGGGCCGTTGCGCCGGGCACGCCGGCGATCCTGCAGGAGTAACCGGTGCTGCGCGCGCTGTTGCTGCTGCTGGTGGGGTTGCTGGTCGGCGCCAACGTCGTCTACTTCGTGATGACGCATGGGCAGCGCGCCGACTCCGCGGCGCCCGCGGCGGTGCCGGCGCAGGCCGCGGCGGCGGATGCGGCTTCGTCCGACGCGCCGCTACCGGTCGAGCGCGTGCCGGTCGAGGTGGCGGTGCCGGAAGTCGCGGCGCCGGGCATGCCGGTCGACGTCGAGCCGACCGGCGCCGCTGCGCCTGCCGCGAAATCTGATCCCGCCGCTGCCGCCAGCGAAGCCGACGTCGACGCGGCCGCAGACGCCGGACCCGACGGCCTGGTCGTACCGGTCCGCGGCGTGGCCGTCGACTCGCTGGTCGATACCTACACCGATGCCCGCAGTGAAGGCCGCCGCCACGATGCGATCGACATCATGGCGCCGGCCGGGACGCCGGTGATCGCCGCCGCTGACGGACAGGTCGAAAAACTGTTCACCAGCGACCGCGGCGGCCTGACGATCTACCAGTTCGAACCGACCGGCCGCTACGCGTACTACTACGCGCACCTGCAGTCCTACGCACCGGGGTTGAAGGAAAAGCAGCAGGTCCGGCAGGGCGAGGTGATCGGCTACGTCGGCAGTACCGGCAACGCCAGTCCCGACGCGCCGCACCTGCATTTCGCGATCTTCGTGCTGGGGCCGGAGAAGCAGTGGTGGAAGGGCACCGAAATCAATCCGTACCCGGTGCTGCGCGCGGGCAAGCGCTGATCCCCGCGAACCGGACCCCGCGAACCCTGTGGGTGTAGGAGCGGCTTCAGCCGCGAGCTTTTGACTTGGTCCCCAACGCTGTAAAAGCTCGCGGCTGAAGCCGCTCCTGCAAGATCAGGGACAACACCGGGCTTTCAGTCGAGCAGCGGCGCCAGCGCCTCCCACACGTGGTCGCGCAGCATCGGCTGTGCGTCGGCTACCGGGTGCAGGTTGTCGTCCTGGAAGTTGCCGCGGTCGGCGGCGATCGGTTCGAGCAGGAACGCCAGCAGCGCGACGTCGAAGTGCGCCGCGAGGTCGCGGTAGACCCGTTCGAAGCCGTCGGCGTAGTCGGCGCCATAGTTGGGCGGGATGCGCATGCCGACCAGCAGCACCTTCGCGCCCACGTATTGCGAGGCGCCGACCATGCGCGCCAGGTTGTGGCGCATTTCGCGCAGCGGCAGGCCGCGCAGGCCGTCGTTGGCGCCCAGTTGGATCACCACCACCGCCGGTTTGACCCGCAGTACCTCGCGCACGATCCTCGCCGAGCCACCGGCCGTGGTTTCGCCGCTGATGCTGGCGTTGACCACGCGCCAGCCGGGTTTGGCAGATTCGATCCGCTTGGCCAGCAGCGACACCCAGCCCTGTTCTGCGGAAAGCCCGTAGCCGGCGGACAGCGAGTCGCCCATCACCAGGATCGTCGGCGGCGTGCCCGGCGTCGGCCTGGGTGCATCTTGCGCGCGGGCAAGTGCGGGCAATGCCGCCAACAGGGCAAGCAGGACGACGGCCCACGGGGACGGCAGCGGGACCGCTCTGGAACACCTCATCGATTCTCTCCTGGCATCCGCGCGGCGTGACAGCGTACTGCGCGCGAGATGAACCCGCCGCGGGTGCAGGTCATGCCCTTCTCCCGCAGGCGGGAAGAGCTGCAAGGTTCGTGTGGACATCGGATCCAGCCCGGCCCGGGCACAATGCACACAGCCGCGAGGCCGCCGCCCCTCCACGATCCGGATTCCCATGCCAGACACTGCCCCCGACCCGTCCACCCGCCCGGCGCTCGAAGTCACCGGGCTGGGCATGCGCGTGCCGCTGCTTTCCGGTGAGCTGACGATCCTCGACGGCATCGGTTTCAGCATCGCCGCCGGCGACAGCGTGGCCATCGTCGGTGCGTCGGGCTCTGGCAAGAGCACGTTGCTGGCGCTGATGGCCGGGCTCGACGTGCCGAGCAGTGGCGAGGTGCGGGTGGACGGCGCGCCGATGTCGGCGCTCGACGAGGACGGCCGCGCCCGGGTGCGCGCGGACAAGGTCGGGTTCGTGTTCCAGAGTTTCCAGCTGCTGCCGTCGCTGACGGCGCTGGAAAACGTGATGCTGCCGCTGGAACTGCGCGGCGACGCAGGCGTCGAAGGACCGGCGCGCGCATCGCTGGCGAAGGTGGGGCTGGCCGAACGCCTTGGCCACTACCCGCGCCAGCTCTCCGGCGGCGAGCAGCAGCGCGTGGCGCTGGCACGCGCCTTCGTCACCGGGCCGTCGCTGCTGCTGGCCGACGAGCCTACCGGCAATCTCGACACCCACACCGGGCAGGCGGTGATCGAGCTGCTGTTCGCGATGAACAAGGATGCCGGCACCACGCTGGTGCTGGTGACGCACGACGAACACCTCGCCGCGCGCTGTGGCCGCGTGCTGCGGCTCGACGGCGGCCGCCTGGTGGATGCATGAACACCCTGCGGCTGGCGTGGCGGCAGCTGCGCCGCGACCTGGCGTCCGGCGACATCCGCATCCTCGTCGCCGCGCTGGCGCTGGCGGTGGTCGCGGTCACCGCGATCGGCTTCGTCACCGACCGCGCCGAACGCGCGCTGTCGATCGAGGCCAACCGCCTGCTCGGCGGCGACGCGGTGGTGCGCGGCGACCAGCCGGTGTCCGGCGCGCTGCGCGAAGCGGCGATGGCGCCGGGGCTCGCGCACACCGAAACGGTCGAGTTCCAGAGCATGATCCGCGTCGGCGAAGGCGCGGACGCGAACCTCCGCCTCGGCGACCTGCGCGCGCTGGGCGAGGGCTTCCCGCTGCGCGGCCGCTTCGCGGTCGACGATGCGGGCGGTGAACACGAGGCCGATGGCATTCCCGCGCGCGGCACGCTGTGGATGAGCCGCGCCGGGGCCGACCTGCTCGGCGCGCGCCTTGGCGACGCGGTGTCGATCGGGCAGTCGCGCCTCACGCTCGCCGCGCTGGTGGTGCAGGAGCCGGACGCGGCGATGGACTACTTCAACGTCGCGCCCAAGGTCTTCCTCAACCTCGCCGACCTGCCGGCCACGCAGCTGGTGCAGGAAGGCAGCCGCGTGCGCTACCGGCTGGTGGTCGCTGGCGACGCAGCGGCTGTCGAACGCTTCACGGCCGTCGCGAAGGCCGCGCTCGGCCGCGGACAGCGGCTGGAAACCATCGCCGACGCACGCCCGGAAATCCGTTCCGCGCTCGACCGTGCCGGCCGCTTCCTCGGCCTCGCGGCGCTGGTATCGGTGGTGCTGGCCGCGGTCGCGGTGGCGATGGCCGCGCGCCGCCACGGCGAGCGGCACCTGTCGGGCGCGGCGGTGATGCGCTGCCTCGGGGCAAGCCAGCGCACGCTGGTCGGCATCCATGTCGGCGAGATGGTGTTGCTCGGGCTGCTGGCGTCGGTGCTGGGCGTGGCCATCGCGTTCGCGCTGCAGTGGGCGGTGGGCGCTTGGCTGGAGCGCGCGCTGGGACTGTCGATCCCGCCCGCCGGCTGGTTGCCCGCACTGCAGGGCCTGGCAGTGGGGATGATCGTGCTGCTGGCCTTCGCCGCGCCGCCGGTGCTCGCGCTGCGCCGCGTTCCCGCGCTGCGCGTGCTGCGGCGCGATCTCGACCGCACCGAGCCCGCCGCGTGGACGGTGCTGCTGGCCGGCTTCGCCGGGCTCGCCGCGCTGGTGTGGTGGAAGGCCGGCTCGGCCACGCTCGGCGCCGCGATGCTGGGGGGCATCGCCGCGGCGTTCGCGGCGCTGGCGCTGCTGGCGTGGGCGATGGTCGCGCTGGTGCGCCGGCTGCGCTCGCGCCTGCGCGGCGCGCTGCGCTACGGGCTGGCCAACGTCAGCCGCCGCGCCGGCACGTCGATCGCGCAGGTCACCGCGCTCGGACTCGGGCTGATGGCGCTGCTGCTGCTGACCTTCGTGCGCACCGACCTGCTCGATCGCTGGCAGCTGTCGCTGGCGCAGGACGCGCCCAATCGCTTCATCATCAACGTGCAGTCCGACCAGGTGCGGCCGGTGCGCGAGTTCATCACCGCGCAGGGACTGGACGCGCCGACGCTGGTGCCGATGATCCGCGCACGGCTAGCCGGGCGCAACGGCGAGCCGGTGCGCGGCGAGACGGTGGCGCAGCGCGTGGAGGCCGAAGGCGGTGATGCGCGGCAGGCGCAGCGCCGCGCCGAGCGCGAGTTCAACCTGTCGTTCGCCGACGCGCTGCGCGACGACAACAAGGTCGTCGCCGGCAGGTTCTGGGGCAGCACCGTGCCCGTGCAGCCGGAACTGTCGGTCGAGGAGAACTTCGCCAAATCGCTGGGCTGGCAGCTTGGCGACCGCATCGCCTTCGACATCGCCGGCCAGCGCTTCGAAGGCCGCATTACCAGCCTGCGCAGCATCGATTGGGAGAGCTTCCGGCCCAACTTCTTCGTGCTCGCCTCGCCCGGCGCGCTCGACGGCTATCCGGCCAGCTACATCACCGCGGTCAGCGTGCCCGGATCACGGCCGCGCTTCACCGCCGAGCTGGTCCAGCGCTTTCCCAACCTGTCGGTGATCGACATCGACGCGGTGCTCAGGCAGGTGCGTTCGATCGGCGACCAGGTCTCGACCGTGGTGCAGGTGGTGTTCTGGTTCGCCTTCGCCGCCGGCGTGCTGGTGCTGCTGGCCGCGGTCGGCGCCAGCCAGGACGAGCGCCTGCAGGAGGGCGGGGTGATGCGCGTGCTTGGCGGCAGCCGCCGCCAGCTGCGGCTGGCGCAGGCCTCGGAGTTCGCGGCGATCGGGCTGCTGGCCGGGCTGGTCGCGGCGATCGCGGCCTCGGTGCTGTCGGGGGTGGTCGCGCGCGAGGTATTCGACCTGCCCTGGAAGCCGAACTGGCTGATGGCCGCGGCCGGCGGCGCGCTGGGCATGGCGGCGTCGCTGGCGGCGGGCCTGTTCGCCACCCGCCGCGTGGTCGACGCGCCGCCGTCGGCGACGCTGCGCGCGGTCGACGGCTGACGCCGGCCGGGTTGCCGTGCCGGCCGTGGGCTGCGGTTACGACACCGTGTCCACGCCGGTGGCGCCGAAGCGGCGTGCGTAGCCGCGTTCCTCGCTGATGCGGCGCACTTCCGCGTCGGCCAGGTCCGGGGCGCCGTACACGGCGTAGACGGTGTCGTCGCCCTGCTTGCCGATGTGGTGCAGCCGGTAGCGGGACTGTCCGCTGCCGGTGGAGGGCGGGTAGTTCAGCGGCGCTTCGTTGCCGTCGATGTCCAGCTCGCTGTTGTCCACGGTGCCGCCGATGAAAAGTGCGCGCATCGCTGTCTCCGGTGCTTTGGGGGATGCGGCCATCGTGCCGGCGATGGCGTTCGCTGTCGATGAAGCCGGCGTTCGGGTTCCGCCACCGCCGTGGGCGTCGGCGGCAGGCACTAGAATCGTGGCCCGTTCCCGCCGGGCCGCGCGCCTCTCCATGACCTCGACACAAGCCGATCCCGCGCTGCAGGCGCTGCTGCTGCCGTTCGCCGACGGCACGCTGGCGTGGCCATCCGCCGGCGCGCTGTTCCTGCGCGCGCGCGACGGCTGGCCGCTGCATGAACGGCCGCTGCCCGGGCTGGTGTGCGAGCAGGGATTCAAGCCCGATGCCGATGCGCTGCGGCGCTCCGGCTGGGACGTGCGCGCGCCGGACGACGGGAAGTACCCGCTGGTGCTGGTGCTGCCGCCGCGCCAGCGCGACGAGGCGCGCGCCCTGTTCGCCGAAGCGCTCGATCGCCTGCAGCCGGGCGGCGTCATCATCGCCAGTGCCGCCAACGATGCCGGCGCGAAATCGCACGAGGCCGATCTGGCGCGCATCGCGGGCCCGCTGTCCTCGCGATCCAAGCACAAGTGCCGCGTGTTCTGGACGCGGCCGGGTGCGGCTGGCGGCGACGCCGCGCTCGCGGCGCAGTGGCGCGGCCTGGACGCGCCGCGCCCGATCGCCGGCGGGCGCTTCACCAGCCGCCCCGGCGTGTTCGCCTGGGACCGCATCGACGCCGCCTCCGCGCTGCTCGCGCAACACCTGCCCGCCGACCTGCGCGGCAACGCCGCCGACCTCGGCGCGGGCTGGGGCTACCTGTCGATGGAACTGCTGCAGCGCTGCCCGGGCATCGCCGCACTCGACCTGTACGAGGCCGAGGCGCGCGCGCTGGCGCTGGCGCGGGTGAACCTCGAACCGTTCGCAGCGCGCGCCGCGCTGGGCTTCCACTGGCACGACGTCACCGCCGGCCTGCCTTCGCGCTACGACGTGATCGTCAGCAACCCGCCGTTCCACGCCCAGGGCAACGTCGCGCGACCGGACATCGGCCGCCGCTTCATCGCGGTGGCGGCCGAGGCGCTCAGGCCCGGCGGCCGCCTGTGGCTGGTGGCCAACCGGCACCTGCCGTACGAGCAGGTCCTCGACGCCAGTTTCGGCAGCGTGCGCGTGGCCGCGCAGCACGACGGCTTCAAGGTGGTCGAGGCGGTGAAGGCGGGCCACGGCGCGGGGCGCGTGCGATGAAACTGCTGCGGATGCTCGCCAACCTCGGCTACGGCAGCCGCAGGGAGGTCACCGCGATGGTGCGCGCCGGCCGCATCACCGATGCCGGCGGCGGCGTCCTCTATACCGACGACACGCCCGCGCATGACGATGTGCGCGTCGACGGCGAGCCGCTCGACCCGCCGCGGGGACTGCTGCTGATGCTGCACAAGCCGGTCGGCCATACCTGCTCGACCAGGGACCGCGGGCGACTGGTGTACGACCTGTTGCCGCCGCGCTTCGCCCGCCGCTCGCCGGTGCTGTCCACCGTCGGGCGCCTGGACCGCGATACCAGCGGCCTGCTGCTGCTGACCGACGACGGTGCGCTGCTGCACCGGATCATCTCGCCGAAGTCGAAGCTGGCCAAGGTGTACGAGGCCACGCTCGCGCAGCCGCTGCGGGGCGACGAGGCGGCGGCGTTCGCCAGCGGGACGTTGATGCTCGAGTCGGAGCAGACGCCGCTGCTGCCGGCCGGGTTGGAGGTGCTGTCACCCACGCAGGCGCGGCTCACGCTGCACGAGGGCCGCTACCACCAGGTGCGGCGGATGTTCGCCGCGGTCGGCAACCACGTCGAGGCGCTGCATCGCAGCCGCGTCGGCGGGCTGGCGCTGGGCGACCTGGCGGAAGGTGCGTGGCGCGTGCTCGATCCCGCGGACCGCGACCGGCTGTTCCTGCAGGAGGGGCTTCAGCCGCGAGCTTTTGCGACCGGCGCAGGATCAAGAGCTCGCGGCTGAAGCCGCTTGTATGTTGTTGCCTGTCGGGGTGGAGGGACCAAAGCCGCATCTGGCCCGTGCTT
>NZ_BAAAZU010000010.1:0-81079 GCF_039537065.1 Luteimonas lutimaris
GCGCCGCGTCCCGCTCGCCTTCGGGCAACTCAAGCAGTTCTTCCGTCAACGCCAGTGCGGCCTGCCAGGCCGGGGAGTCACCGGAGCCGGGAGGAGTCGTCATGCGGACCTCGATCCATGTCCTGCGCCGTCCCTCGGTGGACGACGCACATGTCCATACATTCGCAGCACCGGCGGGAACGGGGCCAATGTCACGCCATCATGACCTGCAGTGCCGCACGGGCGGCGGCCCATTCGCGCCTGAGCGTACGCTCGGAGCGGCCGAGCAGCTGCGCCAGCTCGGTGTAGTCCAGGCCTGCGAAAAAGCGCAGTTCCACCAGCTCGCGGCGCGCGGGATCGAGTGCGCCCAGTTGCTCCAGCGCCCCGTCCAGCGCCAGCAGCTGGTCGGACCTGAGCTCCTGCGGCAGGCCGTCGTCCAGCTCGACCCGCACCAGGTTGCCCCCCCGGCGGTCGGCCTGCGAACGCCGCGCGCGGTCCATCATGATCCAGCGCATCGTCTGCGCCGCGACGACGAAGAAATGCTTGCGATTCTCCAGCGACAGCGTGCCATCGCCGGCGCACAGCCGCAGGTATGCCTCGTTGACCAGCGCAGTAGGCGTCAGCGTCTGCTGCCCGCCGCGCAGCTGGCTGCGGGCGATCTTGCGCAGCTCGTCATAAAGCAGTCCATAGGCCTCCGACAGCCCGCCCGCATCACCCGCGGACGCCCTCTGCAGCAGCACCGTGATTTCCCCGGTCATCCATGTACTCACCCTTCCCCGATGCCCGAATTATGACCCGTGTCGCAGAACCAGGTAAATTCCGGCCGCGACTGCGTACCTGGCAGCCCGTTGCATGTGGACGGGCCTGCCCCCGCCTTCCACGAAAAAGCCCCCGCATCGCTGCGGGGGCTTTCGTGTCGCGGTGTAGTGCGTAGACGGCGGGTATCAGAACCCCATCCCGCCCATGTCGCCCATGCCGCCGCCCGGCGGCATTGCCGGTTCTTCCTTCTTTGGCAGCTCGGCCACCATCGCCTCGGTGGTGATCATCAGGCCGGCGATCGAGGCCGCGTTCTGCAGCGCCGAACGGGTGACCTTGGTCGGGTCCAGGATGCCGAACTCGATCATGTCGCCGAATTCGCCGTTGGCGGCGTTGTAGCCGAAGTTGTCCTTGCCGTCCTTGACCTTGTTGAGGATGACGGAGGGCTCTTCGCCGGCGTTGGTGACGATCTCGCGCAGCGGCGCTTCCATCGCGCGCAGGGCGATCTGGATGCCGTGGTTCTGGTCTTCGTTGGCACCCTTGAGGTCGCCGATGGTCTGCAGCGCGCGCACCAGGGCCACGCCGCCGCCCGGGACCACGCCCTCTTCCACCGCCGCACGCGTGGCGTGCAGGGCGTCTTCGACGCGGGCCTTCTTTTCCTTCATCTCGATCTCGGTCGAGGCGCCGACCTTGATCACCGCCACGCCGCCGGCCAGCTTGGCCACGCGCTCCTGCAGCTTCTCGCGGTCGTAGTCGGAGGAGGTTTCCTCGATCTGCGCCTTGATCTGCTTGATGCGGCCTTCGATGCCGGAGGTGTCGCCGGCGCCGTCGATGATGGTGGTGTTCTCCTTGGAGACCTGCACCTTCTTCGCGCGGCCGAGGTCCTTGATCGTCGCCTTCTCGAGCGACAGGCCCACTTCCTCGGAAATCACGGTGCCGCCGGTCAGGATGGCCATGTCTTCCAGCATCGCCTTGCGGCGGTCGCCGAAGCCCGGGGCCTTGACCGCGCAGACCTTGACGATGCCGCGGATGGTGTTGACCACCAGGGTCGCCAGCGCCTCGCCTTCGACCTCTTCGGCCACGATCAGCAGCGGCTTGCCGGCCTTGGCCACGCCTTCGAGGACGGGCAGCAGGTCGCGCACGTTGGAGATCTTCTTGTCGTGCAGCAGGATGAAGGGGTCGTCCAGCTCGGCCGACATCGACTGCTGGTTGTTGATGAAGTACGGCGACAGGTAGCCGCGGTCGAACTGCATGCCCTCGACCACGTCGAGCTCGTTGTCCAGGCCCGAGCCTTCCTCGACCGTGATCACGCCTTCCTTGCCGACCTTCTTCATCGCGTCGGCGATGATGTTGCCGATCGACTCGTCGGAGTTGGCCGAGATGGTGCCGACCTGGGCGATCGCCTTGTCGTCGGCGGTGGGCTTGGAGAGCTTCTTGAGCTCTTCGACGGCGGCCTTGACGGCCTGGTCGATGCCGCGCTTGAGGTCCATCGGGTTCATGCCGGCGGCGACGGCCTTGGAGCCCTCGCGGATGAAGGCCTGGGCCAGCACGGTAGCGGTGGTGGTGCCGTCGCCGGCGTTGTCGGAGGTCTTGGACGCGACTTCCTTCACCATCTGCGCGCCCATGTTCTCGAACTTGTCGGCCAGCTCGATCTCCTTGGCGACGGACACGCCGTCCTTGGTGATCGTCGGGGCGCCGTAGCTCTTCTCGAGCACGACGTTGCGGCCCTTCGGGCCGAGGGTCGCCTTGACGGCGTTGGCGAGCACGTTGACGCCGCGCACCATCTTGGCGCGCGCGTCCTCACCGAAGCGGATTTCTTTTGCGGACATGGTGGAACTCCGGAAATTGGAAATGGGGAATGGAAAATCGATGGATCAAGGGCGGGGGAGCGGGCCTGGGGCGGGATCGGTGCAGATGACCTGCTTCAACGATTCCCCATTCCCGGTTCCCCGCGCGGGTCGCCTCAGGCGAGCACCGCCAGGATGTCGTCCTCGCGCACGATCTTGTATTCGACGCCTTCGAGCTTGTAGGCGCTGCCCGAGTACTGGCCGTAGATGACCTTGTCGCCGACCTTGACCTTGGGCGCGCGCAGCTGGCCGTTGTCCAGCGCCTTGCCTTCACCGATGGCGACCACTTCACCCTTGGTCGGCTTTTCCTTGGCGTTGTCCGGGATGACGATGCCGCCGGCGGTCACTTCGTCGGCTTCGATCGGCTTGACGACCACGCGGTCGTAGAGCGGCTTGAGATTCATTGCAACCCTCGCAAGTGATTGATTAATTTATGAAAACAGCTGGATCTGGGCGCGGATTCTAGCAGTCGCCAAAGACGAGTGCCAAACGCCGCGGACGAGAAAGCCCGGCGAACCGGGTTGCACGGGAGATGGGGGGGCCGGCAGGGCTTTCAAGAGGCAGGCGACGAAAATTTTCGCGGCCGGTCGGCGGATGGCCGGCCCGGCCCGTGTTCCACCTGCCGGACACGCGCAGGGCAACCGTGGAACAGTCCGCACCGGGGCCGGCCCGTACAATCGGGGTATGCCCCAAGCCGTCATCGCATTCTGCACCTGCCCCGACGCCGCCACCGCCTCGCGCATCGCCGAAGCGCTGGTCGGCGAGCGCCTGGCCGCCTGCGTGAGCGTGCTGCCCGGCGTGCTGTCGGTGTACCGCTGGCAGGGCGCGGTGGAGCGCGCCAACGAGGTGCAGTTGCTGGTCAAGACCGTGGCCGCGCGCATGCCCGCGCTGGCCGAGCGCATCGCCGCGCTGCACCCCTACGAAACCCCGGAACTGGTCGCGATCGAAGCCGCGTCCGGACTGCCGGCCTACCTGGACTGGATCGGCGCCGAAACCGCGCCCGATGCCGGCCGACAGGAGCCTCCGAAGACGTGATCCCGAAGTCGTTCGCATCCCGCTGGCCGCGCCTGGCGGCCACCTTCGCCCTGTGCCTGCTCGCCGCCGCGCCCGCGCTGGCCGCCATCCACGAGGACGACCTGCTGCCGGTGGACGAGGCTTTCGTGCTCAGCGCGAACGCCACGTCCGCCGATCGCATCGCGGTCGAATGGAAGATCGCCGACGGCTACTACCTGTACCGGCACCGTGCCAAGGCCGTCGCCACCGACGGCAGCCGGCTGGGTGCGCTCGACCTGCCGCACGGTGAGCCGCACGAAGACGAGTTCTTCGGCCGCGTGGAAACCTTCCGCGGACGCATGGCCGGCAGCGTGCCGGTCGAAGCCGCCGACGGCGGCCAGGTGGTACTGAAGATCAGCTACCAGGGCTGCGCGGACGCCGGCGTGTGCTATCCGCCGCAGTCGCGGACGCTGACCGTCGCGATGCCGGCCGGCGCCGCGGCCGCGGGGAGCACGGATGATGCGGCCGACACCGGCTTTGCGGCACTGGGCACGTCCCTGGGCCAGCCGCGCGGCGGCGGTTCGCTGGCTGGCGGTGCCGACGCTCTGCCGCTGCCGCCCGAACAGGCCTTCGGCTTTGACGCCATCGCCGACGGCGGAAACGCGCTGCTGCTGCGCTTCACCCCGGCGCCGGGCTATTACCTGTATCGCGACAACACCACGCTGGCGCTGGAAGCCGACGGGATCGCGCTCGAAAAGCCGCGCTGGCCGCAGGGCAAGCTGCACCGCGACGAACACTTCGGCCAGGTGGTGGTGTATTTCGACCAGATCGAGGTGCCGCTGCCGCTGCGGCGCACGAACACGCAGGCACAAAAGGTCACGCTGACCGTGACCTTCCAGGGCTGCCAGGACGAGGGGATCTGCTATCCGCCGATGACGCGGCGGGTGGCGGTTTCGCTGCCGGGGGCGGACGTATCCTCCTCCGCGGGAGCGGCGACCAACGAACCCACCCCGGCCCTGCCCTTGAAGGGGAAGCAGCAAAACCCCGCGGCGCCGGATACCGCTGCCGCAACTGCCGTCAAACCCTCCCCTTCAAGGGAAGGGTTGGGTGGTGATGGGTTTCCCGCGGACGCGAGCGGCGACGGAAACCCCGCCAGCCAGGCCACGGCAACCACCACCGCCAGTGACGACCTCGCCGAAGACACCCGCCTGGCCGCCGCGCTCACCGGTTCGGGCCGCTGGCTGACCCTGCTGTGGTTCTTCCTCGGCGGCCTCGGGTTGGCGTTCACGCCCTGCGTGCTGCCGATGATCCCGATCCTGTCGGGCCTGATCGCCGGCGCGGGCACGCGGCTGGGCACGCGGCGCGCGCTGTGGCTGTCGTTTGTCTACGTGCTGGCCAACGCGCTGGTGTTCACCGTGGCCGGCGTCATCGCCGGGCTGGTCGGCGCCAACCTGCAGGCCGCGTTCCAGGTGCCGTGGGTGATCGCGCTGTTCGCGCTGCTGTTCGTGGCGCTGGCACTGTCGTCGTTCGGGCTCTACGAGCTGCAGCTGCCGGCGGCGCTGCGCTCGAAGCTGGGCAGCGTCAGCGACCGCCAGCGCGGCGGTTCGCTCATGGGCGTGGCGGCGATGGGCGCGCTGTCGGCGCTGATCGTCGGCCCCTGCGTGGCGCCGCCGCTGGCCGCGGCGGTGCTGTACATCAGCCAGAGCCACGACCCGGCGTTCGGCGGGCTGGCGCTGTTCCTGCTGGCGATGGGCATGGGCCTGCCGCTGCTGGCCTTCGGCGCGGCCGCAGGACGCGGGATGCCGACCAGCGGGCCATGGATGACCGGCGTGCAGCGCGTATTCGGCTTCGTGTTCCTGGCGCTGGCGGCGTGGATGCTGTCGCGGATCGTGCCCGGGCCGGTGACGCTGGCGCTGTTCGGCGTGATCGCGCTGGCCGCGGCGGCGTGGGCGTGGGGCGGCGCGCGCAGCGAGGACGGACGGATGCGGTGGTTCGCCCGCTTCGCCGGGCTGCTGCTGGCGGTGATCGGCATGGCGGAGCTGTTCGGCGCGCTGGCCGGCAGCCGCAACCCGCTGCAGCCGCTGGCGGGCTTCGGCGGCGGGCAGGCGACGCAGGCCGAACTGGCCTTCCGCACGATCAAGTCCAGCGAAGACCTCGACCGCGAACTGGCCGCCGCGCAGGCCGCAGGCAAGCCGCTGATGTTCGACTTCTATGCCGACTGGTGCGTGTCGTGCAAGGAAATGGAGGCCTACACCTTCACCGACCCGTCGGTGCAGGCGGCGCTCGCGGACTTCGTCCTGCTCAAGGCCGACGTCACCGCCAACGACGAAGTCGACCAGAAGCTGATGCAGCGCTTCGGCATCATCGGCCCGCCGGCGACGCTGTTCTTCCACGACTCGCCGGACGAGCGCCGCGGACTGCGCCTGGTGGGCTTCGAGAAGGCCGCGCCGTTCGTCGAGCGCGTGCAGCGCGCGGCAGCCGCCCCGTGACGGGCGCGCGGCCATGAACTCCACGACGAAGATCATGCTGGTGGCGCTGGCCGCCGGCACGCTGGGGGTCGTCGCCAGCCTGGTGATGAACGGCCCCGGCCCGCTGCTGGGCACCGAGGCGGGACAGCGGGTGGTGCAGGAGGCCTACCGGGCCAGTGCGCCCGAGCCGCCCGCGGGTATTGCGGTCGCCGGGCGCGGCGACCGGCTCCCGGCATTCACCGTGCCCGGCCTCGACGGCGGGCCGGTGGACGTTTCCACGGCCTGGACCGGCAAATCGCTGCTGATCAACGTCTGGGCGAGCTGGTGCGGCCCCTGCATCGAGGAAATGCCGGAACTGCAGCGATTCCACGCCGAACAGGGCAACAACGGCGTGCAGGTGGTCGGCATCGCGCTGGATGATGCGGACGCGGTGCGCGACTTCCTGCGGCGGGTGCCGGTGGACTATCCGATCCTGGTCGACGCCGCCGGCCCGGCCGATGCCGGCGTGCGCCTGGGCAACCCCAAGGGCGTGCTGCCCTACTCGGTGCTGGTGTCGGCCGACGGCGTGCTGCTCAAGCAGCGGATCGGGCCCTTCGCGCATGGCGAGATCGACGACTGGGCGCGCCAGTAGCCTCTTACTGGACTTCGGGAGCGGCTATGGCCGTTCCCACGGAAGCTGTTGAGCCAAAACTCAAACACGCGCTTAAATCGGGTTAATGCCGGAAACTTCGGCGATCTGGACAGCATCGGCCGCTTCGCGCAGACTGGCCGCCCGATTCGCCCTGCGTCCCCGATGGCCAAGCTGCTGGTCCTGCACGGTCCCAACCTCAACCTGCTCGGCACGCGCGAGCCGGAGGTCTACGGGCGCACGACGCTGGCGGAAATCGACGCCGACCTGCAGGCCCGGGCGCTGGAAAAGGGCCTTGAACTGGCCAGTTTCCAGTCCAATGCCGAACACGCCCTGGTCGACCGCGTCCAGGCCGCCCGCGACGACGGCACCGACTTCATCCTGATCAACCCCGCCGGCTTCACCCACACCTCGGTCGCCCTGCGCGACGCGCTGGCGGCGGTGGCGATTCCCTTCATCGAAATCCACCTGTCCAACCCGCACGCCCGCGAGCCGTTCCGCCGCCAGAGCTACTTCAGCGACCTGGCCGTCGGCGTGGTCTGCGGCTTTGGCGCGCTGGGCTACGGGCTGGCGCTGGTCGCCGCGACCCGGCAGCTGGACGACCGCAATCGCGGCGGCGCCGGATAACCGCGCGCGACCGCATCCGAAACATGGTCCGCCGCCGCGGACCGCCACGACAAACCACGAGAGGCCTCCATGGACCTGCGCAAGATCAAGAAACTCATCGACCTGCTCGAGGAATCCAACCTCGCCGAAATCGAGATCAAGGAGGGCGAGGAGTCCGTGCGCCTGGCGCGCACGCCATCCGGCGGTGCGCCGGTCACCTATGCCGCGCCCGCCATGGCCGCACCGGCGCAGCAGGCGCCGTCGCAGGTGATGCCGATGCAGTCCCCGGTCGACGCCGCCACCGGTGGCCGCCCGGCCGAGGGCGGCTCCGCCCTGCCCGACGGCCACGTCGTGCGCGCGCCGATGGTCGGCACCTTCTACGCCTCCCCCGCCCCGGACAAGCCGGCCTTCGTCAGCGTCGGCCAGGCGGTCAAGGCCGGCGAGACGCTGGGCATCATCGAGGCGATGAAGATGTTCAACCCGATCGAGGCCGAAGTCGCCGGCACCGTGCTCGCCATCCAGTGCGAGAGCGGACAGCCGGTTGAATTCGACCAGCCGCTGTTCGTGATCGGCTGAAATGAGCGGGACTCGGGACCCCGGACTCGGGACTCGGCAAGAGCAACGGCAGAAGCTTCGGTTCCGGCTTCTGGGCCCTGCTTTTGCCGGGCCCCGGGTCCCGGGTACCGGGTCCCGGAATACCTCCAGGAATCCCGGAACTCCCCATGCTCGATAAAGTCGTCATCGCCAACCGCGGCGAAATCGCGCTGCGCATCCTGCGCGCGTGCCACGCCCTGGGCATCCGCACGGTCGCGGTGCACTCCACCGTCGACCGCAACCTCAAGCACGTGGCGATGGCCGACGAGTCGGTGTGCATCGGCCCGGCGCCGTCGGCCGAGAGCTACCTCAACATGGCCTCGATCATCGCCGCGGCCGAGGTCACCGACGCGCAGGCCATCCACCCCGGCTACGGCTTCCTCAGCGAGAACGCGGATTTCGCCGAGCGCGTGGAGCAGTCGGGCTTCGTCTTCATCGGCCCGAAGGCCGAGACCATCCGCCTGATGGGCGACAAGGTCGAGGCGATCCGCGCGATGAAGGCCGCGGGCGTGCCCTGCGTGCCGGGCAGCGGCGGACCGCTGGGCGACGACATCGACGAGAACATCCGCATCGCCGCGGAAATCGGCTATCCGGTGATCGTCAAGGCCGCCGGCGGCGGCGGTGGCCGCGGCATGCGCGTGGTGCATACCGAAGCTGCGCTGGCCAACGCCGTGTCCACCACCAAGTCCGAGGCCAAGGCCGCGTTCGGCAACGACATGGTGTACATGGAGAAGTTCCTCGAGAACCCGCGCCACGTCGAGATCCAGGTGCTGGCCGACGGCCAGGGCAACGCGATCCACCTGGGCGAACGCGACTGCTCGATGCAGCGCCGCCACCAGAAGGTGGTGGAGGAAGCACCCGCGCCGGGCATCACCGACGAACAGCGCGCGCAGATCGGCAAGGTCTGCACCGAGGCCTGCGTGCGCATCGGCTACCGCGGCGCCGGCACGTTCGAATTCCTGTACGAGAACGGCCGCTTCTACTTCATCGAAATGAACACCCGCGTGCAGGTCGAGCACCCGGTCACCGAAATGGTCACCGGCATCGACCTGGTGCGCGAGCAGCTGCTGGTCGCGGCCGGGCAGAAGCTGACCATCCGGCAGAGCGACGTGGTGCTGCGCGGCCACGCCATCGAATGCCGCATCAACGCCGAGGACCCGGAGACCTTCATGCCCTCGCCGGGCCTGATCCAGCACTTCCACGCCCCCGGCGGCCCCGGCGTGCGCGTGGACTCGCACATCTACGAAGGCTACCGCGTGCCGCCGAACTACGACTCGATGATCGGCAAGCTGATCGTCCACGGCGCCGACCGCGAGCAGGCGATCTGCCGCATGCGCGTGGCGCTGTCGGAGATGGTGGTCGACGGCATCAAGACCAACATCCCGCTGCAACAGCGCATCCTCGCCGACGGCGGCTTCAGCGATGGCGGGCAGAACATCCACTACCTGGAGAAGCGGCTGGCCGAGCGCAGGGACAAGGCGCTGTCGATCGGCTGACATCGCCCTTGCCTTCTCAGGGGAGTGAGCTGAACGCTCGCGGCTGAAGCCGCTCCTACAGGATTCACGACGCCGCCATGCCTTTCCTCGAACTCACCGTCCCCTGCCGCGAATCCGAACAGCCGCGCTACGAGCACGCGCTGGAGGACGTCGGCGCGCTGGCGGTGACAATGCTCGATGCCAACGCGGATACCGACAACGAGCACGCGATCCTCGAGCCGGGCGTCGGGCAGACGCCGCTGTGGGATGCGATCACGCTGACCGCGCTGTTCCCGCACGATGCCGACGCGCTGCTGCTGCTCGCCGCGCTCGAAGCCTTCGACCCGGCGCTCGACTGGTCGCAGGCTGCATTCCGCAACGTCGAGGACCAGGACTGGGAGCGCGCGTGGATGGACCAGTACGCGCCGCTGCGCTTCGGCGCGTGTACCTGGATCGTGCCCTGGAACCACGACCTTCCGGCCGAAGCCGATGCGCCCGACGCCGCTGTGGTGCGACTCGACCCGGGCCTGGCGTTCGGCTCCGGCACGCACCCGACCACGTCGCTGTGCCTGCAGTGGCTCGACGCACTGGCCGAGGGCGGCGAACTGCGGGGCCGCGAGGTGCTGGATTTCGGCTGCGGCAGCGGCATCCTCGCACTGGCGGCCCTCAAGCTCGGGGCCGCGCGCGCGGTCGGCGTCGACAACGACCCGCAGGCGCTCACCGCCACGCACGACAACGCGCAGCGCAACGGCGTGGGCGATGCGCTCGCGGTGTTCCTGCCCGATGAAGAACCCGTGGCCACGTATCCGGTCGTCGTTGCCAACATCCTCGCCTCGGCGCTCGACGCCCTGGCAGACACCCTCGCCGCGCGCGTCGCGCCGGGCGGGCGGATCGCGCTGTCGGGCATCCTCGACGGCCAGCAGGCGCCGCTGCTGCAGCGCTACGGCGCGTGGTTCGACGACCTGCAGGTGGCGGTCGAGGGCGACTGGGTCCGCATCGACGGCGTGCGCCGCGGCTGAGCCGCGCGCCTGCACGGCACGCGCAACGACGACACCGTCACGGAACCGCGCGAACGCGCCCATCCACGCGCGCACGGCCACCGCCGCCTCGTGATTGAATAGGCGCGCCATGTTCATCAACTGCCCGTTCTGCAAGTCCCTGGTTGCCACCGACCCGGCGACCGACCTGCCGCCGGAGCGCTGCCCGCGCTGCGCCGCGAGGCTGGACGAGCTTCCGACGGACACCGCCTCTTCGCCATCGCCGGCGCTGTACGACACCGGCGGCGCGCCCGTGAAACCGGAGTTCGACCTGCTCGAAGTCCCCACGCCGGACACCCTGGCCGCCGCGGCGGCGCCGGCGCTGCCTGCCTCCGGCCTCGCGACGCAGATCCACGAGGCCGTCGCGCCGGCGCCGATCGCACCGATCGCGACCATGCTGCGTCCGCGCGCGCCGGGACCGGAGGCTGCGCCGGAAGCGGAGCCGGAAGCGCCCGCTCCGGCGGCGACAGGGGACGCATCCCCGCTCGCCGCCGAAGCCGCGCCCACACCGGCCGCGCAGCCCTTCGCCCCCGTCCCGGCCACGCCACCCACGCCCGCCGAACTGGACGAAGCAGCCGACACGGACACGCCTGGCGACGCCGAAACCGCCGTCCAGCCGGTGGCGGACGCGACCACCGGGACCGATGCGCCGCACGCCACGGACGCGGCCGATTCGCCCGTGCAAACAACACCGGACCCCGCGCCGGCCACCGCGCCTGCCGCAACCCGCGCACTGCCGAGCTTCGCGCGCAGGCGCCGCCGCGGCGCGTCCGGCTTCGGCTGGAAATCCGGCGCCGCGATCGCGGGCCTGGCGCTGCTGCTCGTGCTGCAGTTGCTGCTCGCCGATCGGGTGAACCTGGCCAGCGACGCGCGCTGGCGGCCGCTGCTGGCGAATGTCTGCGGCGTGTTCGGCTGTTCGCTGCCGCCGTGGCGCGAGCCGGGCGCGTTCAGCGTGCTTGCGCGCGACGTGCGCCCGCATCCTTCCACGCCCGGCGTGCTGCGCGTCACCGCGACGTTCCGCAACGACGCACGCTGGTCGCAGCCGTGGCCGCGCGTGCGCCTGACGCTGTCGGACGTCAACGGCCGCGCCGTGGCCGCGCGCGATTTCGACGCCGGCGACTATCTCGGCGAGGCACCGGCACAGGCCGAACTGCGCAGCGGACAGAGCGCGTCGATCGCCATGGACGTGCTCGAACCGGCCGCGCGCAGCGTCGCCTTCGACTTCGAACTGCACTGAAACAGCCACGGCGCGCGCCGATGGCCGGCGCGCCATCGCATTGGCGCACGCGACGGCAGCGCGCTAGACTCCATCTCCCCGTCGCCCGCCGTCGGGCTTGCATCACCGGGGACACCCTCCTTGAACGCCGACCGTTCCGACAACGCCAGCCGCAGCGGTGCCCGCGCGCCGCTGCGCGAGCACGTCGCGAACTCCGTGCGCCGCTACATCGGCGACCTCGACGGCTGCGACGTCAACAACCTCTACGAGATCGCGCTGCGCGAACTGGAAATCCCGCTGTTCGTCGAGGTGCTCAACCACTGCGACGGCAACCAGAGCCGCGCCGCGGCGATGCTCGGCATCCACCGCGCCACGCTGCGCCGCAAGCTGCGCGAGTACGGCCTGGCCTGAACGCCCTGGTGTGAGCGGCTTCAGCCGCGAGCTTTCCCGATACGGGTACTCCACGCAAGGAGCGTGCGGGGGAAATTTGGGGACGCCTGCAGGAGTGGCTTCAACCGCGAGCGTCATGCCGGGTTTGCAGGAGCGACGGAAGTCGCGACCGGGGTTCGCGGGGAAAGCCTTCGCGACTTCCCTCGCTCCTGCACAAGCAAAAGCTCGCGACTGAAGCCGTTCCCACAAGGCTCAACCCGGCATCAACGTCCAGTACAGCGCGTAGAACGCGACCCAGGCGATCCACCAGACCCGCCGCACCACTGCGTCGCCGAACCGCGACGCCGCCCAGCGCGCGATGCCGCGCGCGAGCAGCGCCACCGCCACGAAGCGCGCGCCGCGCGCGACCACGCTGCAGGCGATGAACAGCGGCAGTCCCAGCCCGGCCGACACCGCCTGCGCCGCGTACAGCTTGTACGGCGCGCCGCTGAATCCGCCCACCAGCAGGCCCAGCCCGCCCAGGTCGTGCAGCTGTGCCTGCACGCGCGCCACCAGTCCCGGTCCGATCGCCGGCAGCCGTTCGAACAGCGCCAGCAGCGCCGCCTCGTGGCGTTCACCGGCCAGGTAGACCGCCACGCCGCCGACCAGCGCGCCCGCCAGCGCGAACGCGCAACCGCGCAGCGCCGCGCGCCATGACGACAGCGCCAGGCGACTGATCCACACGTCGGGCACGACGAAGAACACGCAGGCCTCGGCCAGCCCCCACAGCGCCGCCAGCGCCTGCGCGCGCCATCCCTCCGGCCATTTTCGCGGCCGTGGCCGGGGTGGGCCAGCTGGCGGCATGCGACATTCTCCGTGTTCGTTGCGCGGCGCATCGGCTCCGGGCCGCGACGTGCGCCGCCGATGCTCTCGTACAATACCGTCCCCGCCGCAACGCCTCCCCGCCATGCCCGCACATTCGCCCGCCGCGCCGGTGAAGATCACCCGCGCCCTGCTGTCCGTTTCCGACAAGACCAGCCTGGTCGAGCTGGCAAGCGCCCTCGCCGCGCGCGGCGTCGAACTGCTGTCCACCGGGGGCACCGCGAAGGCGATCCGCGATGCCGGCCTGCCGGTGCGCGACGTGTCCGAGGCGACCGGTTTCCCGGAAATGATGGACGGCCGGGTCAAGACCCTGCATCCGGTGGTGCACGGCGGCCTGCTCGGCCGCGCCGGCACCGACGACGCGGTGATGGCGCAGCACGGCATCGCACCGATCGACCTGCTGGTGCTCAACCTGTATCCGTTCGAGAAGGTCTCCGCCGACCCGGCGAGCACGATGGACGAGATCGTCGAGAACATCGACATCGGCGGTCCCGCGATGCTGCGTTCGGCGGCGAAGAACTTCGCCCGCGTCGCGGTCGCGACCGATCCGGTGCAGTACGCCGGCATCCTCGAAGAACTCGACGCCAATGACGGCGCGCTGTCGGCGAAGACGCGCTTCGCGCTGTCGGTGGCCGCGTTCAACCGCGTCGCGCAGTACGACGCCTGCATCAGCGACTATCTGTCGTCGCTCGGCGAAGACGGCACGCGCAACCTGTTCCCGGGGCAGGCCAACGGCAGCTTCGTCAAGGTCGCCGACCTGCGCTACGGCGAGAACCCGCACCAGCGCGGCGCGTTCTACCGCGACCTGCATCCCGTGCCCGGCACGCTGGCCACGTTCGCGCAGCTGCAGGGCAAGGAGCTGAGCTACAACAACCTCGCCGACGCCGATGCCGCCTGGGAGTGCGTGCGCCAGTTCGACGCGCCTGCCTGCGTGATCGTCAAGCACGCCAATCCCTGCGGCGTGGCGACGGGCGCGGCCTGCGGCGATGCCTACGAGCTGGCCTACGCCACCGACCCGACGTCCGCGTTCGGCGGCATCCTCGCCTTCAACACCACGCTCGACGCCGCGACCACGAAGGCGATCCTCGACCGCCAGTTCGTCGAGGTACTGATCGCGCCGGACTACGAACCCGCGGCGCTCGATTACGCGAAAAAGAAGGCGAACGTGCGCGTGCTTCGGATCCCGCATGGCGACGGCCGCAACAACGTCGACGTCAAGCGCGTCGGCTCCGGCCTGCTGATGCAGGACAGCGACAACCGGGAAGTGTCGCGCGACGAACTCAAGGTGGTGACCCGGCGCGCGCCGGACCCGGCTGAACTCGACACCCTGCTGTTCGCCTGGCGGGTGGCCAAGTTCGTCAAGTCCAACGCGATCGTCTACGCGAAGGACCAGCGCACCATCGGCATCGGCGCCGGGCAGATGAGCCGCGTGGTCAGCGCGAAGATCGCCGGGCTCAAGGCCGACGAAGCAGGGCTGGTGGTGCCGGGCTCGGTGATGGCCAGCGATGCGTTCTTCCCGTTCCGCGACGGCATCGACGCCGCGGCCGCGGCCGGCATCCGCGCGGTGATCCAGCCCGGTGGCTCGATGCGCGACAAGGAAGTGATCGCCGCGGCCGACGAGCACGACATGGCGATGGTGTTCACCGGCGTCCGACATTTCAGGCATTGATTCCGGCTGCGCCGGCATCAATCCCAAAGTTTGCCTTGCAAACTTCGGGCCCCGCCCACGCGGCCACACCCCATTCGCGCCTGCGGCGCGAATCGCCCCCTGACTCAGGGGGCTAAACTTCCCCGATCGACGGCCACGGCATGGCGATGACGTTCACCGGCGTCCGACATTCCCGGCGTTGACCGTTTGTTCCATTGCGCCGCCCTTGTAGGAGCGGCTTCAGCCGCGAGCTCCAAACTTGGCCGTTCGTGGAAAAACTCGCGGCTGAAGCCGCTCCTACACTGATTTGCAAGGAGATCCACGCATGAAGATCCTCGTCATCGGCGCCGGCGGACGCGAGCACGCCCTGGCATGGAAGCTCGCGCAGTCGCCGTGCGTGGACGAGGTGATCGTCGCGCCCGGCAATGCCGGCACCGCGGTCGAGGACAAGTGCCGCAATGCGGACGTGGCCGCCACCGACATCGACGGCCTGCTGGCGCTGGCCCGCAATGAGGGCATTGCGCTCACGGTGGTCGGGCCGGAAGGGCCGCTGGTCGCCGGCGTGGTCGACCGCTTCCGCGAGGCAGGCCTGCGCATTTTCGGGCCCACCGCCGCGGCCGCGCAGCTGGAGGGCAGCAAGGCCTTCGCCAAGGATTTCCTCGCCCGCCACGGCATCCCAACCGCGCACTACGCGGTGCATACGCACGTCGAGGAGGCGCTGGAGTACATCCGCGACCATTTCGAGAAGAGCGGCGGCACGCCGATCGTCATCAAGGCCGACGGCCTGGCCGCGGGCAAGGGCGTGATCGTGGCGATGACCGAGGCCGAAGCCGAGGCCGCGGTGACCGACATGCTCGCCGACTATGCGTTCGGCGCCGCCGGCGCGCGGGTGGTGATCGAGGAATACCTCGACGGCGAGGAGGCCAGCTTCATCGCCATGGTCGACGGCCGCTTCGCGCTGCCGATGGCGACCTCGCAGGACCACAAGCGCGTCGGCGACGGCGACACCGGCCCGAATACCGGCGGCATGGGCGCCTATTCGCCGGCACCGGTGGTCACGCCCGAGGTCGAGCAGCGCATCCTGCGCGAGATCGTCGCACCCACCGTACGCGGCATGGCGGCCGACGGCATGCCGTTCACCGGCTTCCTCTACGCCGGCCTGATGATCGACAGGACCGGTGCGCCCAAGGTGATCGAGTTCAATGTGCGCTTCGGCGATCCGGAGACGCAGCCGATCCTGATGCGGCTGCGCTCGGACCTGGTCGAGCACATCGAGGACGCCATCGACGGCCACCTCGACCGCAGCCGCGCGCTGTGGGACCCGCGCCCGTCGCTGGGCGTGGTGATGGCCGCCGAGGGTTACCCCGGCAAGCCGCGCACCGGCAACATGATCAACACCTGGGACGTGCCCGACGTGGACGATACCCGTGTGTTCCACGCCGGCACCCGGCTCGACGGCGACCGCGTGGTCACCGCCGGCGGCCGCGTGCTGTGCGTGTGCGCGCTGGGCGACACCGTGGCCGACGCGCAGAAGCGCGCCTACTCGGAAGTCGCCGGCATCTCCTGGCCGGGCGAGTTCCACCGCCACGACATCGGCTGGCGCGCGATCGAACGCGAGCAGCGCACGCGGGATGGGTTGAGGGCTTGAGCCAACGGCGAAACCCGTCACGCGGATTGCACCGGCGCACCACGGCCGTCGAAGGTAAGGCCCGCGGCTGAAGTCGCTCCCGCGGGGCCTGGCGCATCCGCATGAACGCGCGGCTCTGCTAGGCTCGCGCGGTTGCCACCGGGACCCTCGCATGTCGGGCCATAGCCAGTTCCAGCTGCTGCGGCAGCGCCGCTTCCTGCCGTTCTTCGCGACCCAGTGCTTCGGCGCGTTCAACGACAACGTCTACCGGCAGGCGATCATCGGGATGCTGTTCTGGCTGGGCGTGAGCGCCGAGCAGAAGACGCTGTACGCCACGCTCGCGCCGGCGATCTTCATCCTGCCGTACTTCCTGTTCTCGGCGCTGGCCGGGCAGTTCGCCGAGCGCACCGAGAAGGCGACGCTGATCCGCATCACCACGGCGATGGAGATCGCGATCATGACGCTGGCGGCGGTGGGCTTCGCGACCACCAACATGACCGTGCTGCTGGTGGCGCTGTTCCTGACCGGGGTGCAGTCGACGCTGTTCGGGCCGGTGAAGTATTCGATCCTACCGGCGGTGCTGCATCCGCGCGAGCTGACCGGCGGCAACGGGCTGGTCGAGATGGGCACGTCGCTCTCGATCCTGCTGGGCATGGTGCTGGGCGGGTCGATCTTCGCCATGGCCGGCGACGGCGGGCCGTGGGCGGCCGGCGGCATCATCATCGCGCTGGCCGTCACCGGGCACCTGGTCAGCCGCGCGATCCCGCCGGCCGGCGCCGGCGCGCCGGGGCTGAAGGTCAACTGGAACCCGATCCCCGAGTCGATCGCCGTGCTGCGGCTGGCGCGCAAGCTGCTGGCGGTGCGCAACGCCATCCTGGGCGTGTCGTGGTTCTGGTTCGTCGGCACGGTGCTGACCAGCCAGCTGCCGGCGTACGCCGAGGTCTACCTGGGCGGCTCGGCGACGCTGTACATCCTGGCGCTGGCGCTGTTCTCGGTCGGCACCGGCGTGGGCTCGATGCTGTGCGAGAAGCTGTCGGCGCGCACGGTGGAGATCGGGCTGGTGCCGCTGGGTGCGTTCGGGATGACCGCCTTCATGCTCGACCTGGCGCTGTCGCGCACCGGCGCGGCAACGGTGGCGGGACTGGACGTGGCCGGCTTCCTGCAGCAGCCCGGCGCGTGGCGCACGGTGGCCGACCTGGTCGGCATCGGCCTGTTCACCGGCTTCTTCGTGGTGCCGCTGTTCGCGCTGATCCAGTCGCGCACGCCCAAGTCGGAGATGTCGCGGGTGTTCGCGGCGCTGAACATCCAGAACTCGGGCTTCATCGTGCTGGCCTCGCTGTCGGCACTGGCGGTGCAGCGCTGGCTGGGCTGGACGATCCCGCAGGTGTTCCTGGCGCTGGCGGTGGCCAACGCGCTGGTGGCGATCTGGATCTTCGCGATCGTGCCGGAATTCCTGATGCGGTTCCTGAGCTGGGTGCTGGTGCACACGCTCTACCGGCTGCGCACGCGCGGCATCGACAACGTGCCCGAAGACGGCCCGGCGCTGGTCGTGTGCAACCACGTCAGCTACATGGACGCGCTGCTCCTGGCGGCCAGCATCCCGCGGCCGGTGCGCTTCGTGATGGACCACCGGATCTTCAACATCCCGGGGCTGCACTGGATCTTCCGCACCGGCAAGGCGATCCCGATTGCCGGCGCGCGCGAGGACGGCGCGCTGATGGAGCAGGCGTTCGACGCCATCGACGCGGCGCTGGCCGACGGCGGGATCGTCGGCATCTTCCCGGAGGGGCGGCTGACCGGCGACGGGCAGATCGCCGCCTTCAAGTCGGGCGTCGAGCGCATCCTCGCCCGCGCGCAGGCCGCCGGGCGCCCGGTGCCGGTGGTCCCGCTGGCGCTGCGCGGCATGTGGGCGAGCATGTGGAGCCGCCGCGACGGCCGCCGCGGACGGATGCGCGTGCCGCGCCGCTTCCGCGCGCACGTGGAGGTCGTGGCGGGCGAGCCCGTGACCGGCGCCGGCGTCACCGCGGAAACGCTGGAAGCGGAAGTCCGCGCGCTGCGCGGCGGCGAGGCATAGCAACCGCTGTTTGTGGGAGCGGCCATGGTCGCGATGGGATGCGGTGGGAGTCCATCGCGGCCATGGCCGCTCCCACAAGACTCCCACGGGAGTTGCTTCTAGCTCACCCAGCCGGCGACCACGAACAGCGCCAGCACCGCCATCCACACCAGCAGGATGCGCCAGGCCAGGCTCATGGCGTCGCGCAGTTCGGGCAGCTCGGGGGCACTGGGGGCAAGCGCGCCGCCGGTGGCCATCGCGACGCCCGATTCGGTCTCGTCGTCCACCTCCGCGGCCAGCTCGCTGCGCACGCAGGCACGGGCGGCGGCGTCCAGGAAGCCGGCGTCGAGGACGAACGACGCGCCGCCGTTCTCCCGCCACGCACCGAACACGGCGTCGAAGTTGCCGACCAGCGCCATCGCCAGGGTCATCAGCTGCGCCACCGGCCAGTCGAGTACCGCCAGCAGGGTGCGCGCGCCGGCGACGGTGCCGGCCGGCAGCAGGTGGGTGTCGCGGCCTTCGGCGGCCAGCGCGGCGAGGCGGTACAGCAGCGCGCCGACCGGCCCCAGCAGCAGGAACCAGAACAGCACGCCAAACCAGCGCCGCCTGGCGTTGCGGAACACCGCGCCGACCAGCGCGCCGCCGCCCAGCGACACCGGTTCGCCGGGCGGCCACAGGCGTGCGGCCGCGTCGTGGCGCTCGACCGGGTCGGTCGCCGCGGCGATGGCGTCGACGTCGACGTCCAGGTCGCGCGGGCCCCACGCGTAGAACAGCGCCGCGATGCCGAACACCAGCGCCGGCAGGCCGTACACCGAATCGCGCAGCGCCAGCTGGAACAGCACCACCACCAGCAGCGGCGGCACCAGCGCCAGGGCGACGCCGAAGGGGCCACGCCAGAAGCCGTCGCCGGGGAAGCGGCCGTCCAGCCAGCGCATCCACTGCCCGAACCAGCCGTACTGGCGCACGGCCACGGCGAGCGGCGGCACGAGATGGCCAAGGACGAGGGCGACGACGACGGCGAGCAGGGTCGTGAACATCGCCCGAGTTTAATGCAGCCTCCGCGCCGCCGGCATGACGCGCCGCGGCGGCGTGTCGCGCGGAGCCTCAGCGCGCGGCGGCCATCGTCGCGTGCCAGTGCTCGACCAGCCAGCGCGAGATCGAGATCGACGGCGACAGCAGCAGTCCGCCTTCGGGCGACACACCGCGGAGCGCGGCATCGATTTCTTCGAAGCTGAACCAGCGCGCGTCTTCCAGCTCATCGCCGACCTGCGGCTCGTCCGGCTCGGCCTCGGCAAGGAAACCGAGCATCAGCGACGACGGGAACGGCCACGGCTGCGACGCCAGGTAGCGGCAGCGGCGGACGCGCACCCCGCTCTCCTCGAATACCTCGCGCGCGACGGTCTGCTCCAGCGATTCGCCCGGCTCGACGAAGCCGGCGAGCGTCGAATAGCGGTGCGGCGGCCAGCCGGGATTGCGGCCGAGCAGCAGGCGCGCGCCGTCGGTGACGGCAACGATCATCGCCGGGTCGGTGCGCGGGTAGTGTTCGAGCCGGCAGCGCGGGCACCAGCCGAGCCAGCCGGCGCGTCGGTACTCGAGCGCGGTGCCGCAGGCGCCGCAGTGGCGGTGCCGCGCCTGCCAGTGCAGCAGCGCGCGCGCCTGCGCGAACGCGGTGGCCTCGAACGCCGGCCAAGCGGCCGCGGCGCTGCGCAGGTCGATCCAGCCGGACGCGTCGATCGCGACCGCGTCGGCGCGCACGGCGAACCACGCTTGCGTGCCGCGCAGGCCGAGGAACAGCGCCGCCGCGGCCGGGCCGGCGGCGGCGGCGCCGGCCGGCGCAAGGTCCATGCCGTGCAGCACCAGCGGCGCGCCGGCCGCATCGGCGGCCGCGCGGCCTTCGGCGTCGACCACCACCACGCGCGCCTGTGGCCAGCGCCGCGCGAGCAGGTCGGCGTCGTCGCGCAGGTGCTCGGCGCGGTCCAGGGGGGATTCGACGAAGGCGAACGCCGGTGGGCGTTCGACGGGGGACGATGTCATTCGCGCGGGCCGGTCATCGTGCGGGTCGCCATTGTCCCATTGTGGACACGGCGATGAGATCTTCCGCAGGAGCGACGGAAGTCGCGACCGGGTTTGCGGGGAAGGCCGTCGCGACTTCCGTCGCGCCTGCGAATGCGGATACGGACGCGGATGTGCCGCGCCGCCGCACCTAGACGGTGAAGCTGCTCCCGCAGCCGCAGGTCGACTTCGCGTTCGGGTTGCGGATGGTGAACTGCGCGCCATGCAGGCTCTCGACGTAGTCGACCGCCGCTCCCATCAGGTATTGCAGGCTCAGCGGGTCGACCAGCAGCACCACGCCGTCGGTGTCGATGGCCAGGTCGTCCTCGCCCTGCTGCTCGTCGAACTCGAAGCCGTACTGGAAGCCCGAACAGCCGCCGCCCTGGATGTAGACGCGCAGCTTCAGCGCCGGGTTGCCCTCCTCGGCGATCAGCTCGCGGACCTTGGCGGCCGCGGCGGGGGTGAAGTCGAGCGGGCGCTGCAGCGACTGGTAGCCGGGCTCGGCGCCGTGGGCGGCATTGATGTCCATGGCCACAGGATGGGGGGCGCAGTGGCGCGCTTCAAGCTTCCGGCGCGGAACGGCCCGTCGCATCGGCCCAGGTGAACGACTGTTCCACCGCCGCGCCGCTCTTCGGCGCCAGCCGCACGACCACGCGCAGCGGCTGGTAGCCGGCCGGCAGCACCAGGTCGCCGCCGACTTCCTCGAAGTACTTGAACGAATACGCGATGCCGGGCGCGTCGGGCTGCTGGCGCAGGTCGTCCCAGGCCAGCGTCTGCAGCTTGCCGTCGCGGGTGCCCTCCACCGACAGGGTCACCTCGCCGCTGCTGACCGCGCCGCGGTTGAGGTTCTGGGTGAGCGTGGTGGTGAAGTGCCAGGCTTGGCCGGACTGCGGCCGCAGGTTCAGCTGGTGCACGGTCAGCCCGCGGCGCTGCCCGGTGGCGCCGACGAAGCGCTCGTAGAAGGCGACATCCGCGCGCAGACCGGCGATTTCCTCGTCGCGCTCGGCCAGGGTGCCCTGCAGGTCGCGGTTGGCGTCACGGCTGATCTGGTCGGAGCGGCGCAGGGTGGCGACCTGCTGTTCCAGCGCCTCGACCCTGGCATGCTGACCGGCCGAGGGCACGGCGGGCGCCGGGGCGAAGGTCTTCCAGGCCCCCCAGCAGCCGAACGCCAGCGCCACGACGAACAGCAGCGGCCGCCACCAGCGGAGGGGCGACGCGGGCGAGACAGGGGGCGTGGAAGGCGTGGCCGGCGCATCTTCCGTGGGCGCCGCGGGCGGCGGTGCGGCGGGCGGCGATTGCTCTGGATCGGTCATCGCACCGGTATAGCGGCGCGTCAGCGGTGAAGCAAGCGCGTGCCGGCATCGCGGGCGATGGCGTCGCCGGCCATTCAGGCAGCCGCGCGCGGGCGCGCTAACCTGCGCCCGGCAGCCGCGATCCGACGCGGCGCGGGATGACGACATGACCGATGCCCACCTGTTCGCGATCGGCGTGCTGCTGGCCTGGCTGGCCGGGATCCGGGTCTACCTGACCGTATTCGGCGTCGGCCTGGCCGGCTGGTTCGGCTGGCTGGACCTGCCGCAGGCGCTGGAGGTGACCGCCTCGCCGTGGGTGCTGGGCGTCTCGGGCGTGCTGGCGGTGGCCGAATTCTTCGCCGACAAGATCCCCGGCGTCGACAGTGGCTGGGACCTGCTGCACACGCTGCTGCGGATCCCCGCGGGCGCCTTCCTCGCCGCCGCCGCGCTGTCGCCGGACGGCGACCTCGGTACCGGCATGCTCGCCACCGGCGCAGGGGTCGCGCTGACCAGCCACCTGCTCAAGAGCGGCGCGCGGGCGATGATGAACACCTCGCCCGAGCCGGTCAGCAACTGGACGGCCTCGGTGACCGAGGACGCGGCGGTGGTCGGCGGACTGGCATTGGCGTTCGCGCACCCGTGGATCGCGCTGGCGCTGGTGGTCGCGGTCAGCCTGTTCTTCGCCCTGCTGGTGTGGTGGGTCTGGCGCAAGCTGTTCCGCCGCGCGCCGCGGCCGCAGGGCGGCTGAGGGTCCGCGTTCATCGGGTCCGTGCGGCGCGGCGTGAGACCTGCCGGCAGGGCATCGACGACCGCCGGGCACGGCCGCTACCAAGGGTTTCCCCTGTCCTGATCGAACCGTGCGGTCCGTAGTAGGCTTGTACGCAGGTGCTGCGCATAATCGCGGCATCGACAGGGGAGCCTGCACGTGACCGCGTCCACCCGAACCGCTGCCGCAGATGCCGCAGGCGGCGCACGGCCTACTGCCGTGGCGCCGGAACCGGGTGTGCGCGCGGAATACCCGCCGCAGCACTACTGGCGCCGCTGGTGCGGCGATGCACCGCCACCGGAGCTGCCCGCCGAAGACGCCACGCCCGCCAACGAGCCGCTGCCGCAGGTGTTGCCGGCCGCGGACGAGGGCGTCGACGCGCCGTACCGGGTGCTGATCGTCGAGGACGACCCCAGCCAGGCCCTGTTCGCCGAGACCGTGCTGATGGGCACCGGCATGCAGGCGCGCGTGGTCGGCATCAGCAGCGAGGTCATGGCCGCGATGGAGGAATTCCGGCCCGACCTGGTACTCACCGACCTGCACATGCCCGGCCTCAACGGCGCCGAGATCACCACCATGATCCGCGCACACGCCGCGTTCGCGCACACGCCGATCGTGTTCCTGACCGGCGACCCGGATCCGGAAACCCAGTTCGAAGTGCTGCAGGTCGGCGCCGACGACTTCCTGACCAAGCCGGTGCGCCCGCGGCACCTGATCGCGGCGGTGGAAAGCCGCGTGCGCCGCGCGCGCAAGCTCGAACGCCAGCGCAGCGGCGAGGGCCGGCACCCGTCCACCGGCCTGTACACGCGCGCGGCGATGCTGCAGCAGCTCGGCGCGACGGTCCCGGGTGCGACATCCGGCGGCCTGTACTTCGTCGAGATCGAACACACCACCGCGCTGCGCGACCGCTTCGGCTACGCCGCGCTGGAAAGCGCGCTGGCCGACACCGGGCGCCACATCGGCGAGCTGGCCGGCGAGCACCTGGTCTGCCGCCTGAACGACAACACCTTCGTGGTCTTCGCCACCGGGCTCGACGACCCCGCGCTGGGCACCTTCGCGCGCACCCTGCGCGACGGCACCAGCCGCCACCAGGTGTCGATCGACGGCGAATCCCTGCGCCTGCGCGCGCTGGTCGGCTACGCCGCGCTGCGCAGCAATTTCGACGACGCCAGCACCGCGCTGGCAGCGGCCGAACAGGCGCTGCGCCAGGCGCGCCAGCTGCCGGTCGGCATCGCCGCCCACGAACCGCCGCGGGAGGCCGCCGTCGAGGCCGATGCCGACCGCGTGGTGATGATCCACGACGCGCTGATGAACGACCGCTTCGAGTTGGCCTACCAGCCGATCGTCGCGGTCGCCGGCGGCGAGGAAGCGCAGTACCAGACGCTGCTGCGCCTGCGCGACGGCAGCGGCAACCTGCACACGGCCGCCGAGATCGTGCCTACCGCGGAGGCCGCGGGCGTGCTGCACGAGATCGACCGCCGGGTGCTGGACCTGGCGGTCGCCACGCTCGACGAACGCGCCGGCGAGAACCGGCCGGTGCGGCTGTTCGTCAGCCAGTCGGCGCGCACGCTGGTCCGCGACGGTTACGCCGCCGCGCTGCTGCAGATGCTGTCGGGCACCCGCATCGACGGCCCGACGCTGGTGGTCGACGTGCGCCAGGACGACGCGCTGGTACACGCGGTGGCGCTGCAGGAGTTCTGCGCGGCGATGGTGCCGGCCGGCGTGCAGCTGTGCCTGAGCCAGTACACCGCCGGCCCCGAACCGGACGCCCTGCTCGCACGGATGCCCCTGGGCTTCGTGCGCCTGGCCGCGCGCTACTCCAGCCAGCTCGGCGAAGGCGCGGTGCGCGACGAGATGCGCGCGGCGATCGAACGCGCCCACCGGCTCGGCCTGCAGGTGATCGGCCAGCAGGTGGAAGACCCGCAGGCGGCGGCGACACTGTGGATCAGCGGCGTCGACTACATCCAGGGCAACCTCGTGCAGCACGCCGCCGGGGGCCTCGACTTCGACTTCCAGAACTCCGTCCTATGAACCTGACGGTATCCCGCGCGCGACCCTCGGCCGTGATGCTGCGCTGGCTGGCGCTGGGCGCGGCGGCCGGCGCGGCGCTGACTCTGTCGCTGGACGCGCTCGGCCTGGACGGGCCGTGGCAGGGCGCGGCCCTGGTGCTGGCGCTGCTGGCGGTGTTCGCCTCGATCGGCGTGTTCGTTTCCAGCCGCGAGCGCGAACGCGAGATGGCCGAGGCCGAGATCCGCGCCCGCCGCGACGAGGCCGAGCTGGGCGAGCTGCAGCGCGAGCTCGACCGCCACACCCAGCTCGAACAGCAGCTGCGCCAGGCCAAGCAGGCGGCGGAGTCGGCGATGATGGCCAAGGGCGAGTTCCTGGCCACGATGAGCCACGAGATCCGCACCCCGCTCAACGGCATCGTGCCGATGCTGGACCTGCTGATGCACGCCCAGCTCGCGCCCGACCACGCCGAGATGGTGCGTACCGCCTACACCTCGTCGCAGCAGATGCTGCGCATCGTCGATGACATCCTCGACTACTCCAAGCTCGAGGCCGACAAGCTCGTGCTCGAGTCCACCGGCTTCAACCTGCGCGAACTGCTGGAAACGGTGGTGCAGCTGCTCGAACGCCCGGCGCTCAGCAAGGGCCTGCGCCTGTCGCTGCAGATCGACCCGGGCGTGCGCCTGCCGGTGCGCGGCGATCCGGTGCGGCTGCGCCAGGTGCTCAGCAACCTGGTCAGCAACGCGGTCAAGTTCACAGAGCGCGGCGCGATCACCATCAGCCTGCGCCGCATCGGCGAGACGCCTGCGCAGCACCAGCTGCGCTTCGAGGTGCAGGACACCGGCATCGGCATCGCCCGCGACGCGCAGGGCCGGCTGTTCCAGGCCTTCAACCAGGCCGACACCTCCACCACCCGCCTGTACGGCGGCACCGGCCTGGGGCTGGCGATCTCCAAGCGCATCGTCGAACTGATGGGCGGCAGCATCGGGGTCGAGTCCGAGTCCGGCCGCGGCGCCACGTTCTGGTTCGAGGTCCCGCTGCTCAAGGTGCAGGGCGACATGCCCGCCACCGGCATCGCCGCGGCCAACAGCGGAGGCCGCCTGCTGCTGCTCAGCGCCGACCCGCGCCTGCGCCTGCGGCTGTCGATGCTGCTGCCCAACTGGGGCCTGCGGGTCAGTGCGGTGGAAACCACCCAGGAAGCGCTCGAACGCCTGCGCACCGCCGCCAACCAGGGCAAGCCGTGGGCCTACTCGGTGGTGCTCGCCGACCTGGCCGGCATCCGCAACACCGCCGTGGCCCTGCATCGCAACATCAGCCGCAGCTCGATCTATGGCGACCTGCGGCTGGTCTGCCTCTACGGCGAGGACTCGATCCCCGAAGAGCTGCAGCACAGCGCCACCCTGCTCAGCCGGCAGGCGCCCGACCAGGACCTGCGCGCGGCGCTGACCGACTCGCGCCCCGCCACCACCACGCCCGACAGCCTGCAGCGCGACGCTGCCGCCACACCGACAACCACGATGGTCACGAACAACGACGCCACCACGCTGCGCAGCGCCCGGGTCCTGCTGGTCGAGGACAACCCGGTCAACCTGATGGTCGGCCAGCGCCTGCTCGGCGTGCTCGGCATCACCTGCGACACCGCCAGCAATGGCGAGGCGGCGCTGATGCGGATGTCCGCCTCGCGTTACGACCTGGTGCTGATGGACTGCCAGATGCCGGTGATGGACGGCTATACCGCCACCCGCCGCTGGCGCGAAAGCGAAGCGGCCGCCGACCATGGCCACCACCTGCCGATCGTGGCGATGACCGCCAACGCGATGGCCGGCGACCGCCAGAAATGCCTGGACGCGGGCATGGACGACTACCTGCCCAAGCCGGTCACCCGCAGTGAACTCGAACGCTGCCTGCACCACTGGTGGAACCCGCAGGTCGCCGCGCTCGACGCCGACGCGCCCGCACCCGGCGTCGATGATGCCGCCGCGCCGGAAGCCGCGGCCGACGCCGCCTGGGCAGCCGATGATGTGCGCGAGGACGTGGTTTCGGTCCCCGTCCTCGCGGATGTGGCGCCCGAGCCTACGCCCGCCGCGCCACCGGTGATCCCGGCAGCGCCCGCTGTCGCGGCAGCGCAGCCGGAGCCGGTGGCCGCCGCCATCGCATCCGGCGCCGCCGCGCACGTTCCCGCCCCCGCCGCACCTGCCCCGGCACCCGCAACCTCAACGCCGCGGGCCGCAGCTCCGGCCAACGCACCGGCCTCCATGCCTGCACCGCCGCGCACGCCGGTGCCGCTGATCGACAGCGAAGTCCTGGACGAACTGCGCGCCCTGCTCGGCGGCGAAGTCGACCGCCTGATCGACGTCTTCCTCGAAGACACGCCGCGCCTGATTTCCGAGCTGGAAAACGCCGCCAGCAGCGGACCGGACTACCCGGCCCTGCGCGACGCCGCGCACTCGCTCAAGTCGTCCAGCGCCAACCTCGGCGCGATGTCGCTGTCGGCCGCGGCCAGGCGCATCGAAATGGGCGCCCGCGAGCAGTCGCTGGAGCGCCCCGCGGTCGCGGTGGCCCTGGTCGCCAACGAATTCCAGCGCACCCGGCAGCTCCTGCGCGCCACCCAGGGCAGTACCGCCGATTCACCCTGATCAAACAGGATGCCTGTATCTGCAGGGGCGGCTTCAGCCGCAAGTTCTTCAAGAGAATCCCAGCCCCCTGCGTGAGGGGAGATGGATATGCCCACCCGCCAATCAACAGCGCACGACTGAAGTCGCTCCCGCAAGGAGCAAGAGAAACAGCCCTCAGTCGTCCCCGTCGATCTTGGTCTGCAGGTAGTTCTGCTCGCCGATCCGCTCCACCAGCGCCAGCTGGGTTTCCAGCCAGTCGATGTGCTCTTCCTCGGACTCGAGGATGTTGGTGAACAACCGCCGGCTGACGAAATCGCCGACCTGCTCGCAGTACACGATCGCTTCCTTGAGCGGCGCGACGGCCTCCATTTCGAGCGCCAGGTCGCACTCGAGCACTTCCTTCGGGTTCTCGCCGATCTTCAGCTTGCCCAGCGCCTGGAAATTCGGCAGCCCGTCGAGGAACAGGATCCGCTCGGCGAGCATGTCGGCATGCTTCATCTCGTCGATCGATTCCTCGTACTCGTGCTTGGCCAGTTCATGCAGGCCCCAGTTCTTCAGCATCTTGGCGTGCAGGAAGTACTGGTTGATCGCGGTCAGCTCGTTGTAGAGCGCCTGGTTGAGGAACTTGATGACCTGTGCGTCGCCCTTCATGGCCGCCTCCGTGGTTCACGATGGCGCCACTCTAGCGCCATCGCCGGAGCGCTGACGAAACGCGAATCGTGTGCAATACCGGACCCGTCCGCAGGCGGGACGGCGGTCGTCAGGCGGCGTGGCGGATGCCCGGGAATTCGACGACGTTGCCGCGCTGCGGCTGCAGTTCCGCACGGGCCTGTTCAAGCGTGTCGGCAGCGGTGTCGACGCAGCTGCCGCAGCAGGCGCCGCAGCCGGTGCGCATGGTGAGCTCGGCCATCCCGCAGCAGCCGGCCTTCGCCGCCTGGCGGATGTCGTGGTCGGTCACGCCATTGCAGATGCACACGTACATGGATCGGTATACCGTCGCCGCGGGGAACGGTGCCGATTGTCGATGCAAATGAGAATGATTGTCAATCCTTAACGGGCGACACGACCACCCGGCGGCACGTCCCCCTGCCCTCGCTGCCCGGGCCGGCGCGGCGAGGGCCCGCGCATCCGGGCGTCGGGCCGCGGGTCCGGCTGCGGCTGCGGGATCGCCCGCTGGCCGGCGATCTGGCGCGCAAACGGCGCCAGGTGCCGCAGCGCGCTCGCGTAAACCCCCCGCTTGAAGGACACCACGTGTTCGAGGGGGTACCAGAAGTCGACCCAGCGCCAGTGGTCGAACTCCGGCTTGTCGGTGCCGTCCAGGCGCAGGTCGCTCTCGGCGCCGGTGAACTGCAGCAGGAACCAGACCTGCTTCTGGCCGATGCACACCAGCCGGTCGTTGCGGCGGATCGCCCGCCGCGGCAGGCGGTAGCGCAGCCAGCCGGGGGTGACCCCGAGCACGGCCACGTGTTCGGACCGCAGGCCGGTCTCTTCCTCCAGCTCGCGGTACATCGCCTCCAGCGGCGTCTCGTCGGTGTTCATCCCGCCCTGCGGGAACTGCCAGCCATCACGCCGCACCCGCCGCGCCCAGAAGACGCGACCGTCCGGATGCATCAGGATGATGCCGACATTGGGCCTGTAGCCGTCCGGATCGATCACGATGCGGACTCCAAATTCACTGCGACCGACTCTGCCATGCCCGTGCCGGACCGACAAGCGACCGCACCATGAATTGACGGCAGGCCGCCGCGCGGGAATAATTCGCGGTTCCGCGCGGCAAGGCAGTACAGCCGGCTGGAGCACGGTCCCCGCGAGGGGCCATGGCTGTAAAATCCGAAAACCTGGCTATGTAGCTCAGACGGTTAGAGCGCGAGACTCATAATCCCGAGGTCGGTGGTTCGATTCCACCCATAGCCACACCCTCCCGAAAGCCCCTGAAATCACAGGGGAAAAGGCATTTCCAGACGGTTCGGACCCTGTGCTACAGGGAGAGCTACAGGAAATGCTACAGCGCCGGGGCGCCGTCTACGCATCGCGGGTCATCGTGCCCGCCGACCTTCGGGACCGGCTTCGCCGGACTGAAATCACCAGATCACTACAGACCACGGACGCCAAAGAGGCGGCCCGTAGGCTTGCCCTGTGGGAAACTCACTTGGGGACACTGTTCACAAGCGCGCGACGCCGGGCCATGCCGACCGATCAGCTAGACGAGATCACCCGCCGCTACCTTGCCGCCAGCTTCGAGGAAATCGAGGAGCGGCTGGCGCTGGAATGGGAGGAGCCGGGACTAGACGCGCATCGATTCGACTTGAACGACGAAGCGCACCGGCTCGCCGCCCTACTCGCCCATGCGGACCCGGGGGAATTTCTGGACACAGCCCGGGCCATGCTGCCCGAGGCGGAAGCCGACACCCTCCGGAAGCTGGCCCGCAGGCTCACCGAGGCCAAGCTAGAGGCCACCACCGCGGAGCTTAGGGCGCTGGCAGGGAAGCCCCTGCAACGCCCCCAGACGGCCACCGCGGGGGCACTGCGGGAGGAGCCGAAGGAGACCCCGGAGTTTTCCGAGGTAGCGAGGGCCTACGCCGACGAGCGCGTATCCCTTGGCAAATGGGCCCCACGGACCGAACACCAGAACCGCGCCATCCTCGCAACCACCATCGAGCTAATGGGCGATCCCCGCATTGGGGAGGTCACGAAAGACGACGTGCGCGAGCTTGGCAGGGCAATCCGTCTACTGCCCGCGAACATGGGGAAGAAGTGGCCGGACAAGGGTCCGCGGGACGTGTTGGAGATCACCGAAGGGGACCCGGAAGTGGCGCGGCTGGCCCCCCGCAGCGTGAACAAGTACCAGCAGCTAGTCCGGTCCGTGTTCGCGTGGGCGATGGAGGGCGACACGATCACGAAGAACCCCGCCACCGTCTTAAAGGACATGGAGGAAGGGGACGAACGCGAGGACCGCGGCGACTTCACCGACGATGACCTGCGCGCCTATTTCGCGGAGCTGGACAAGGAACCAGACCGGCCCGAGTTGCATTGGATTCCCCGCATCCTTGCCTATTCCGGTATGCGCTTGGGTGAGGCTGCACAGCTCACCCGCGAGGACGTAAGGCAGGAGGGGGACACTTGGGTTTTCGACATCAACGACGACGACCCGGACAAGCAGCTAAAGACGAAACGATCACGGCGACTTGTCCCCGTCCACTCGCGTCTGTGGCAAATGGGCCTGCGGGAATTTCTGGATAGCAAGGGGCCAGGGTTTCTATTCGACGCGGAATGGCGCACGACCGACAACCCCAAGCGCGGCAGGGTCGATGCACTATCCAAGCTGCTAAACCGAAGGCTTGAAAGCGCGGGGATCGACGACCCCGACAAGACCGGGGCGCACAGCTTCCGGCACACGGTCACGACCCGACTAGCAGAGGCAGGAGCGCCGGAGCATCAGCTATCCGACTTGCTCGGACACAAGAACAAGGGCGTGACGATGGGCCGCTATACGAAGGCAACGAAGCCCGCGACGCTGGCCGAAGTAATCGAGCTACTGCACCTGCCCGTCTGACAAGAGAGCCGACAGGACCGCTATCCCTGCGGCCCCCGTGCGCGTGGATTACCAAGCCCGAGGAAGGGAAAGGCTTCGCACGTTGTCGGCCCGGATAGGTTGCCCCCGGGGACACTGCGGGGGCTATCAGGAAACCCCGCGGGGACGGGTAGGGAAACCCCGCGACTGGCCCCCGTTCCGACAAGATTTTGCGAGGCCCCATCGATAGAGCGGCCCGGCCGGTTTCCCCCCATAGGGGGTGCCCGGGAACGCAGGACAGGGGGCGCCCGGGGCCACCGCGGGGGACGCCCGGGGAGCCGGAGGGAGCCGCGGGGGAACCGCGGGGAATCGCGGGGAGCCGGAGGGCATCCGAGGGTGTACCAAAAGGGCCACCGCGGGGACCCCCGGGAAGCCGCGCCATTGCTAGGCCGTTCCATGCCGTTTGCCCTGTACCAAAACGGGGTGTATTGTTACACCACCAGACAGGAGGCAGAGGGCATGGCAACGAAGGCGAAGCGAGTAGCTATCTACGTCCGGGTATCGACCACGGAACAGACCACAGAGAACCAGACCCGCGAGCTACAGGCAGTGGCAGAGGCCGCAGGCTGGGAGGTCGTGGGGGTGTTCGCAGACGAAGGCATCAGCGGGGCCAAGAGCCGCGCCGACAGGCCGGCACTGGACAAGGTGCTGCGCATGGTGACCCGGCGACAGGTCGACATGGTGGCCGCGTGGTCCGTCGACAGGTTGGGCCGGTCGATGCGGGACCTGTTAGACACGATGGACAGCATCAGGGCCGCAGGGGCGGACCTGTACCTGCATCAGCAGGCAGTGGACACCAGCACGCCGGCGGGCAAGGCCATGTTCCAGATGATGGGCGTATTCGCAGAGTTCGAGCGGGCCATGATCCGGGAGCGGGTCATCGCTGGCATGGACAGGGCACGCGCCAAGGGCAAGGCCCCGGGACGGCCGGCTCTGGCGGCGGGGACCAATGACCGCATCCGGGCCATGCGGGCCGAGGGTCACTCCCTGCGGGCCATCGCCAAGGCCGTGGGGTGCGGGCTGGGGAGCGTGCAGAGGGCGCTTGCGGTCGAGGCATAGGGCCCGGGAGGGGACCACCTAGGCCGGTTTGGCGCCTACTAGGCCAGATCGACCCCTACCATACGGTTTTGGCCGTGTGCGTATGGCCATCCGTTCGACCCGCCGTACAGGCAATGTTCCACGGGCAATGTTCCACGGAGGATGCCCATAGAGGCCCAACGGTGGCGCTACAGGGGCCACCTTGCCGGACCCTTCCGGGTACACCAGAAAACACCAGACGGGCCCTGTAGGGCCACTGTGGGGGCTTCCCGGGGGTGTTTGTAGGTGCGACCTCTAGGAGCCAACAGGCCACCGAAGGGGAAACCGGGGGTGCCCCGGGGGTCATACCGGGCTCCAGCAGAGCGGCAAACCGGGATCGCCCGTAGAGCGGGCTAAGGATTGTTCGGACCTCTTGAAGAACACCAGCCGCCGAGAGCGGTCCCGGGTCACATTCCCCTCTAGAGGAACACCAGCCGCCGAGAGCGGCCCCCGGGTCACTCCACGTACTAGCAAACCTCCAAACGCGGCCCGGGCCAATTCAATTCTTACGCCCTCTAGCAAACCTCCAAACGCGGCCGGGCCAATTCGATTTGTTCCGTACTAGCAATCCTCCAAACGCGGCCCCGGGCCAATTTGATTGTTTGTAGTACTAGCAATCCTCCAAACGCGGCCCCCGGTCACCGGTGGTACTAGCAAACCTCCAAACACGGTCCCGGGTCACTGCGACTAGCTAGGGACACCAGACCGCCCCGGGCGTTCGACAGGCTCCCTTTTTTGCGCCCCCGCAGGTGACCCCGGGGCGTTTTACGTCCTGATTCTTTAGGCCCCTTGGCGGGCCTCTAACCAATGGAGAAATGATGGCGCACTACGAACAGTGTGCGGCCGAAGGCTGCACGAGGAGACCCCGGCGACGGAGCCGGTATTGCACGACGCACTATGACCGCATCCGCAGGAACGGAAGCCCGCATGGCCGGGCGATCCGCAAGCACGAGTTGAAACCGTGGCGGGACATTGCCGCGGGCTGGATCGGCCGGAACGCAGACCACCCCGCCGTGGTCGAGGCCTGCGGGTACTTAGCCGGGCTACTTGAACCGACAGCCGGGGCGCGCTTTCTGGGTTCCGAGTTTGACCGGCTGCGATCCGCAGGCGTGACAGGGGCCGACATGCTGGCCGCCGTGATTGCGCTATGGGCTTGGGCAGAGGCCACAGGCGGGAGGGGCATCGATGATCGATGCTTTGACGTGAACCTAGGGCGTGCCGTCCTGCGATGCGCGCGGCAGAGGATCGTGAGCCGTTCCAAGTCCGGGAAGCCGGATCACAAGCGAGTCACCGGCAACCATGCGGGGGCACTTGGCGAGGAGCTACGCCTTGCGCTTGGCGCGCTGCCACTGGTAGCGGCGCAACGCATTGTCGAGGAGGCGCTAGGACCAGAGCGTACCCGCGACCGCATCCGCGAGGCGATGACCGAGCCGTTCAAGTCGGCGACAGACACCGACTGATTCACCACCACCGATAACACCCGCTTCCATGTTGCAGGCGCATGGACGGCGGGCCTAACCGTGCCTGCACCTTTCGAAAGGAAAACCAAAACGATGGATAGCAACAACAACGCCCCGAAGCCGGGGACCGCCGAGTATGACGAGGCGATGATTGCCAAGTACAGAGGCCAAGGTGCCCGCGAGGCAGCCGAAGCCGAGGAAGGCCGCGGCAGACGCATGGGGATCACCGAGGCCGTCCCGCATGGGGGCCACGATGGCATCACCGCGACGGACGGCCGCATGGGCTTGAGCATCCGCCACGAGTCGACGCTGGGGCCGGACTTCGGCCGCGGTCGCATCGACCCGGGGCAGGCTATCGACATGCGCGCCGAGATCGACCGACTGTACGAACAGCTGCGCGAAGTCGCGGGCCATGACCCGAGAACCGGCGATCCGATTCCAAGGGTTCAGGGTCCCGGCCGCGAAGCGAGGACGCGCCGCTTGGTCATGCTGGAATCGCAGCTCCCGTTGCTTGAACAGGCAATCGAAAAGCAGCGCATTGCAGACGCAGACCCGGACGCCCCGCCGCGCCCCGGTACGTTCGAGGCGTTGCTGGCGGAAAAGCAGCGACAGGACGAGGTGCGAGCGCGTGCCGAACAGATCGCTTTCGAGCGTGAGGCAGAAGCAATGGCCGACCGCGTAGCCAAGCAGAACAAGGCGAACCGCGGCTAATGGCGGCGCGAATCACCGCTGACGTTCGCTGGCGTGTTCGGGATGCCGTTGCACTTGGCGTTCCGCTTGCGCTTGTCACGGCGTATTGGGACATCACGGCCGAGCAGGTGCAGGCAATCGCCGAGTCGGAGCCGACACAAGCAGAGCAGGCAGCGCGTGCAGCGCATAGCGCAGACGTAGACGCACGCATTACCAGCAACAAGAGCTAACACCCTTTGCATCGCGCCCCGTAGGAGCGAGCGCCCAAACCCCGGGGATCAAGGTCCCCGGTTAGTCGGACAACGCACGCCACCGCGGGGCGCCTTGCATTTCAACCAGAGGATTCAATGAAGATCACAGACAGATTCACCGCGGCGATGGATGCCGCACACGCCGCAGCGCGCGGGAAGGAAGGGAAGGAAGCAAGGGCCGCTAGGTCCTGGGCTTTCGTGCGTGCCGTGAGCGAGGGCGGGACCCGCGGGGTGCCCGCTTGGGTGTGCCCGCAGTTCCTTGTGGGACTCTTTCAGATTTCCACCCGGCTGGCGAAGTCGCACCTAGAGGAGATCGACAAGGACGCCAAGCGAGCGGCAAGGGGGCAGGCGTGACCCCGACAGAGCGCGAGGCGCTGCGCTACGCGGCGCACTGGATCGTGACGCGCTTTCCGGAGCGTCGAGACCAGACCGAAGTCGAGACCACGCGCGGGCTTTATGCGCGATGGCTGGCGACGGAAATGGAAAGAGCAGCGGAGGGGGAGGCATGACCCGCAGCGAGGCGAACAAACAAAAACACGCGCGGGACCGATTCCACGAATCCGCACAACGGGCGCTTGCCCTAGGCGTGGGACCGTGGGAGTTGGCGGCGATGATAGGGACCGCATGGCAAGACACAACGCCGCGGAGATCATGGCGCGAGGTGCATAGCGCGTGCATGGCCGATGATCGCCCGGAGGGACACCAGATGACACCAGAGGAAACCGAGGTGTACACCGCGGTGTGTCTGGGGGACTACCTAGGGGCCGGAACCGAGGAAATGCTCGCACTGTTCCGTGCGTTCCGTGCCGGCGTGCGGCCGGTGATATGGATGCCGGACGAAGAACGCAGCGGAGGCGTAGATGGCTCCCCCTTCACCGGCCACGACGTGGAGAGAATCGCGCGCAGCGCCTACCAGCGAATACAGGGCAGGATGCTGACGCTTTCCGAAGTTGAGCGAATCGCAGCGGATGAAACCGGGTTCGAGCTTTGCGAGGCGAGCGCCGCCGCTTGACCCTTTCAAGGAGGCAACGATGCAGATGAAGGCGTGTCCGCTGTCACTGGAATGGTGGCAGACCACCGCGGCCACCACGGTTCCACTAGGGGAGCTTAAGGAGGACCCGAGGTTGCAACCGAGGGCACCCGAGGCTATCCCCGTGCGAGACCGCATCACGTACCGGGAAAGGAGTGCAGCGCATGTACTAGAGCTTACGACCGCGTTGCAGATAGCGACCACGCTAGCGCCCCTTTTGGTGGCCGAAGTGGACGGCGTGTTGTACGTGGTCGACGGTCACCATCGACTAGCCGCATACCGGAGAGCAAGCAGGACAGAGGCACCCGTGCGCGTGGCGAAGATGACGATGGCCGAAGCTATCGCGGCATCGAAGCTAGTGAATTGTGGACAGGCCACGTTGCAGGTCCACAACGAGCAGAAACGGGAAATGGCGTGGCAATGGCTGGCCGAAGTGACGCAGCGCGGGGCGCATCCCTACCTGCCACCGGGGGTTTCCCTTAGGGACGTTGAGGCGTACTTCGGGCACGGCGTGTCGAAAGACACCATCCAGAACATGCTCCGACAGGTCGCGCACGTCCAGCCGGACGAGTACAGCGACGCAGCCAAGGACCCGGGCACCGGCTGGCCCCGCTGGCGTTACGTCCGGGGACCCAAGGGAGGCTATGGCATGGGGAACGCAGACCAGCAGCGAGAGAAGCGGATCAGCAAGGCCGCAGAGAGAACCGGCAAGTTCCTTAAGGGACTTGTGGAGACCTTGGGTCCCGAGGGGGCCGCCGAGGTGTTCCGGAGGGTCGAGAGGGAATGGCACGACGACATGGGGGACCGGGAAGCGGTCGCCCAATCCGCCGCGGCCATCCTTGCCCACGAGCAGGCATTAGCCCGCGAAGCCGCGGACACCAGCGCCGCAGAGTTCTAAGCCCTGTCCAGAATAGGGGTCCCCAAGTGGACAGTTGTCCAAGTTGGACACCCGGGGGGCTTAAGGGGCCCTAGGGGGGATCAAGGGGTTCCCCCTGTCTGAAATAGGGGTCCCCAAGTAGACAGAGGCTGTCTAGTTTAGACGCCCCGGGGACCCCTTCCCGACACCACACCACCACCAGAGGACCACCAGATGGACACCGAAAGCGAGCCGCGGGATTCCCCCGGGGTTCCCCTGACCGATGCCGTGCAGGCCGAGGTCGACCGCTACTTTAGGCGTAGCGAGAAACACGCCCGGGCGAACGCCAAGCGCAAGCCTAAGACAGCCGAGCAGAAGGCCCGGGAGGCGCTACGGCTACGGCTCCTGAGGCTGGGGAAGAAGATCGAAGCACTGGCCGAACAGGTCGAGCAGCAGCAGACCAACCGGAGCGGGGGGCTCCACTGGACGTGGAGCGTAATGAAGCCCCCGGCAGACAACAGCGACCTAAGGAGCCAGTCGGCAGAGCGGCCCGGGTTGCTGGATAGCTGGGAACGAGCCGAGCGAGAGGCCGCGGCGGGGTGTGAGTTGTCGCAGGCGTTTGTCGCCGACTTCGGCCCGATGCTGCGACTTGCCCTAGAGCTACGGCACGAACGGCCACCGGAGAGGGACCCCGACTACTCCCCGCCCGGAGACGGGGAGCGCGCCGAATACTGGCGACAGCGTTACAGCCGGTGAGGGAAGTCGAGGATCAAGCGACAGTGAGCCGACACCCAAGGTATACCCAGAAGTGGCCCAACAGGTCACCCCGGGGGAACCGTTGCCGACAGGGAACCATGCGCTACAGTATGTGCTACATCACGTGCTACATTTCGCCCCTACCGAGGTCCGTAACCGTCTGATTGGCTTAGGCGACGCATAGCCACCGCGTTTCCACCCATAGCCACCACGCGCAGCCACATAACCCCGCGGATCTGCGGGGTTTTTTGTTTCCGGCGCCCGGAGTCCCATGGACATCTTCAAGACCTTCACCATCGAGGCCGCGCACCGGCTGCCAAACGTGCCACCGGGGCACAAGTGCGCGCGGCTGCACGGGCATTCGTTCGTGGTCGAGCTGCACGTGTCCGGCGAACCCGGCGCGGACAGCGGCTGGGTGATGGACTTCGGCGACATCAAGGCCGCCTTCCGGCCGCTGTACGAGCAGCTGGACCACCACTACCTCAACGAGGTCGAGGGGCTGGAGAACCCGACCAGCGAGCGGCTGGCCGCCTGGATATGGGAGCGGCTCCGGCCCGCCCTGCCGCAGCTGTCCGAGGTCGTGGTGCGCGAAACCTGCACTTCCGGCTGTCGCTACCGCGGCCCGTAACGGCTGGAGCCGCCGGCACGGCACGCCAGCGTCCCGCGTGTGACGTACCCGCAGTCGTCCATTCCCGCGCCAAGCCCCTGATTCGATTGGAGCTGAACGGCCGGAACGGGTATGTTGCATCGCAACAAATCCCGGGTTATGCTGCATCGCACAAATACCGGCAATCCCTGCCGGACATCTAGCAGGAACCCGCCATGTACCAGGATTTCAACGAGCAGTTCGCCACCGCGTCGCGCCAGTTCGCCGACACCGCCGCCCAGGTCAACCGCCTGGCCCTCGAGAACGCCGAGAAGGTGTTCGGCCTGCAGCTGGCCACGTTCGAAGAGAACGCCAACGCCGCTTTCGCCTTCTGGGGCGAGATCGCCGAGGCCCGCGATTTCGACGGCCTGAAGGCCGTGTGGCCGAAGGGCGTGCAGGTTGCGCGCGAGAACGTCGAGCGCACCGTCAGCACCGGCCAGGAAGTGTTCGGCCGCACCCTGAAGACCAACGAAGCCATCGCCCAGATCGCCAAGGCCCAGGTCGAATCGGCCAGCGCCAAGGTCCAGGCCAAGGCCGAGGAAGCCGTCAAGGGCGCCGCCAAGGCCCGCAAGTAATTCCAGCTTCAATCGGCCGGGCGACCGGCCACGCGGTCTCTCTCCCGCGTCCGAAACCCGGCAACGCAAGTTGCCGGGTTTTTTTGTGCCTGGGCCGGCGGGCGCCGGCACCAGGTGCGGCCCTTGGGCGAGCGCGGGGCGACGGGAACCGCTTCGGCCGCCGCAAGCGCCATGCGGCCGGACAGAGCCGGCCCCCGGGTGTCACCAGCGATAGCGCTGCGACAGCATGTGGCGCAGCCTTGCCACGTGGTCGGCCGCGGCACGTTCGCGGTGCGCGGCAGCATCGCGCTGCCGGTGCGCCCGCTTGAGGTCGCCGTGCAGATGGTCGCGGTTGCGCTGGAGCGAGTTGCGCGCCTCCTTGTCCAGGCCGCCTGCAGCCAGCCGTTCACCGATGTCGTCGAGCTCGTCCTCCATGTCGTCGATGCGGCGGTCGAGCTCGCGCAGCTCCGACCGCACGTCTTCATGGTGCTCGGTGGCGGCGTGCACGCGCAGGCCGTCGTCGTACCCGGCCAGGAATCCGTCGGCAAGCCCCGGCGGGCAGACGCCGTGGTACTTGCGTCCCAGCCGCCCGGCTTCGAACCCGCGGTACGGGGTGCAGTAGGCGTCGAGCCCGCGCTCGCGGGCAGCGAAGTAACGCTCGCGGTCAGGATGTACGCCGTACGCCGTGCATGCCCGCTCATGGTCGGACAGGCGCGATGGCGGATGGCCGGCCGCGCCATCCTGATAGCCGACGCCCGCCCAATCGCCGGTCAGGCAATCCCCTTGGCTCATGCTCGCGCAGCCGGTCAACCCCAGGCCGAGCATTGCGATGGCGAGGGTGCGCGCCGCCCGGCCCGCGCTGCGGCTCATTGCGCCCCGCGCATCAGGTCGGCCATGTCGACCTGCTGGTAGCCATCGGGGAGGTCGAACCGGCCGTCTGCCACCGCGCCCGGTTGCAGGTCGTAGAACTCGGTGATGGTGTACGCGGGCATGATGCCACCGCCACTGGCGAGCGCCTCCCGGTTCACCATCACCACGCGCACCGGCGCGCCGTCACCCACGTCCATCTGCCCCAGCGGATTGATCGCCTGCCAGATATCGAAGATCGGACCGACCTGTCGCTCCAGGTCCTTCGACAGCCAGACGGTGGCGACGTTGTCGTCCATGAACTCGAAACGATGTCCGATGGCGTGGAAGCCGCGGATCTCGCGTTCCCCGACCTTCTCCACATCGAGGTCCATCGGAGCGCTCCCCTCTCCGCGCACCGCGGCCGCCCCTGCCCTCTTCGCCGGGTCCATGGTCATGATCATGCTGTTCTCGGGGTCCACCACGTACGCGGCCACCTGCCTGCCATCGAGCACCGTGTACGACGCTTCACCCTCGTTCTGCAGACGGCCCATGCGCCCGTCGATCTCCAGGGTCGACCTGTGGATGCTGTCGGCCTGGATCGCGCCGCCGTGGACGGCGTCGATGACCTTGTCTGACGAGAGCGCCAGGACCGTCGCCAGGTCATTGCTGCCTGCCACCGAGCGGATCGCGTCGGGACCCAGCGAGATGATCACCTGTTGCAGGGTGCCTTCGAAGTTCGCGGCTGCCGCACGCTCCGTTTCCCCGCCCGCCTGCGACAACCGCGATGGTGACTGCGCAAGACTGCCCGCGGCCGCTTCCGCCGCCTGTTGTGCGCCGGTGTCGCCCGGCACGCCGTCGGCGGCGCCGCCGCCGCAACCGGCGAGCAGGCCGCCGGCCAGCAGCGCGGGAACCAGTGCGTCAATGCGCAGGATGCCAAGCACCTTCGTTCTCATCAGCTGAATCTCCCTTTTCAAAACGTGCAGGTATCGAGCAGTCCAGCAGCCCATCGAGCTTGCCCGGGTCCGGCTTGCCGGACATGGCGTCGAACATGCCCCTCATGACCTCATGCGCCTTTTGCATCATCTCGGGCCGCCCTCGCAGTGGCGATCCCGGCATCAGGCCCACTGCCAGCGTCACGAGCCTCCGGGACGAGAGCCGTACGGCGAACCGGCTGTCGTGGCTGATCGTCACGGAATGCTCCTCGCACGGGTGCGCCGGGTAACGCGACGACTCGAAGGCGGAGCACGTCTATTGCCCACGCGGGTGCGCCACGTCGAAACGCTGCCATTCCACGCTGCCGGGAACTTCCAGGCGCCGGATCCAGCGCTCGGACAGCGCATCGTCCATCAACGAGGTCAGGTGCATCAGCGCGCGCGAATTGCGCTCCTGGCCGGCGATGCCGAAGTCGATGGCCACGACCATCTCGGGGTGCTCGAGCGTGGCCGCCTCATGCAGTTCGTCGTAATCGCCCGCGGCAATGCCGAACAGTTCCTGGGCGATGCGGACGGGTGTGGCAATGGCGAATTCCGGCTGCCCAGGTGGTGTCATCGCGTCCCGATAGACCGCCGGCGCGGTCGCGGGTGCGGGAATGGATTCGAACCGGCCCGGCTCGAACCCGGCGCCGTCCATTGCAAGGCAGGGCAACTTTTCCAGGCAGGTCGCGCGCGATGCTTCGACCGGCTCCACCACGCGGCGGCTGGCGGCAACCACGGCGGCGCGCTGGCCCATCAGGCCGGTGGTGACCAGGCGCCAGCTGACGTGCGGCAGTTCCAGCTCCGGTCCGGGCGGTGCGGCGTACTCGCCGTACGTCTCCACGTTCATCCGGTGCAGGCCCGGCGCGAGGTTGTAACGGGTGATCTCGATGTAGGCGTGCCGGACATCGGACCAGTCGCCGTCCAGCGCGCGCTGGTGGCGGGTGATGCGGTACCGCGCGGTCTCCAGCGTTGCTTCCTGGCGGGTGAACAGCAGCATGCCGCGGGTGACCGGGTCCAGGTCGGCATCCGGAGGCAACGCGGATTGCCCGGCGCGGTCGAAGCGCCCGTACCAATCGTCGTCCAGCAGCGCGTCGACATCGAACCGCGCATACCCCGGCGCATCGACAAAGGCATCGACGCGCTGCTCCAGCTGCTGCGCCACGTCGGGCGGCAGCACCACCGCGCCTGCCGGCGGCGCAAGGGCCGCCAGCAGGAGGAACACGGCAATCGCACTTGCCGCCAGCGACAGTGGCCCCGTCGCCGCGGCGGTGACCACAGGGGATGCAGTGCCGGTCACGCCCTACTTCGCCTGCTTCTCGAGACCGCGCAGGTCCATGTCCCCGACGATGCCCTTGAGCTGCTCGAAGCGCTCGACCTGCCCCTCGGCCTCGATCTGGAAGCGGTCGCCGATCATGACGGCGTACTTGCCGCGGTTCGTCCTGCCGTCCCACTTTTCCTGGATGCGCTGGCCGTTGCGCAGGTAGGTCTTCTCGTAACCGTGCGCGGTCTCGCTTTCCGATTCGCTGCCGAATACGCCGGCCATCGCCATCATCCCGCTCATGGCGGCCATGTCGGTCAGCTCGACGTTGACGCGCACCTTGCCGTCGGGATCGGCGTAGGTGGCCGACGCCTCGCTGATCTGCACGCCCATGCTGGCCTGTCGCTTCGACGAAATACTCTGGCGTTCCAGGCCGCCGAGGGTGTCGGGCAGGAACGCCTTGATCTGGTCGGGTGCAAGCGACTCGACCGGCTTGCCATCCTTGCTGCCGCCCAGCATCGCGCCCATCATCGCGCCCATCGCTTCTGCTTGCGATTTCGCATCGGCCGGACCACCGCCCGCGTCCGCACCGACTCCCGCCTTTGCCTTCGCTTCGCCCGCTTCGGCCGCGGCCTGCATGCGCTCGCCCAGCGCGGCGATCCTGCCCAGCCTGCTGTCCTCGTCGAAGGTGACATGGGTGCGGGCGCTGCTGCCCGCCGCCGCCCCGCCCAGGACGCCCATCGCGGTGACGCCACCCACGACCAGCGCCAGGATCCAGCTCAGGACCACGGCGATGACCACGCTGAGCGCGGTGTAGCCGGCGGCCTTCTCCGGCGGACACTTCATGGTGTGCGGCAGGCCGATGAAAAGCAGGTAGATGCTGTAGACGCCGCCCGCCAGCGCGACCAGCCAGCCCAGCCACGGCACGATGACGGCAATGCCCGCGACCCATGCCGCGGTCCACGCGTAGCCCGCCGCCTTCACGGCCTGCACCTGGTCCTTCTGTCCATCGAAGGTGGGCGCCAGCGCATTGATGACCAGCGCGACCACGTACAGCATCACCAGTCCCAGGACGTATCCCATGACCATGCCGACGATGCCTGCCGCGATCGACGTGGTGACCGTGACCCCGAACATGCCATGGCCGATCAGGCTGCCCTTGATGAAGCCGAACACCGCCGGGATGGCGGCGAGGATCATGACGTAGCCGGTGTACAGACCCTTGACCGTGGCCGGTTCGGCCGCGATCACGGGCCATTCGCTCCTGGGCGACAGCAGGATTGATTTGACGCGTTCGACGAGTTTTGCGATATCCATGACGCAGTGGCTCCCCAGTCTGGCTCTGGCGCGGAATGTGAGTGGTGCACGGTTGTCAGGTTGATCGCCGACGTTCCGGCGATCGCACGAACCATCTTCTGCTTGCGATCGGATCACGCGCGAATCGGCGCTGTTCTTCTGCCACGGAACGATCCCGATCAATCAGCGGACAACGCGCAACCGGAAGACAACAGGCCATTGCGGCGCGGGCGGCGCGGATTGCGCCGCAGCGACCCACTGGCACGCATCCACGCATGCACGGGCATATCCATGGACTTTTGCTGCCATCGGTTCCGGATGGCATCCCATCGATCATTGGCCGCGCTTGCACTGCCGCCCGCCCGGGGCGACCGGGATGAGGTTCGCTCGGGCAGGCGACAGCGCAAACGGGTAACGGCCGGACATGGACTGCCGGTCAGAGATCGATACCGATGCCGAAGCCGGCCGAGGCTTCCGAGCCGCTGAAGGCACCACCGAAGTTGACGCGCACGCGGTCGTTGAGTGCCTTCGCATAGCCGACGGCCAGCGCCGCGCGCCCATCCTGGAAGCCCACGCCCGCAGCCAGGCGCCCATTGCTGCCGGCGCCGGCACCGGCCATGGCCATCTGCATCGAGGCCGCGGTCATCGCCCCCTGCCGGCTGATGCGGTCGTCTGTGCGATAGAAACGATCTTCCACTTGCTCGCGAAACTCGCTCAGGCCCTGCTCCCAGGCCGCGACCTTTTGGTCGGTGTAGTGATTGGCCGACTGCAGCGTTGCCGCATCACCGGTGTCGGCATAGTCCTGCGCGGTCGCCAGCGTTGCAGCGTCGCCTGCATCGGCATAGTCCTGCGCGGATGCCAGCGTTGCAGCGTCCCCTGCGTCGGCATAGTCCTGTGCCGACGACAAGGTGGCGGCGTCACCGGCGTCCACGCGCGCCTGGACCTGGTCAGGGGTGATGGCGCCTGCGGCGAACACCTGGGAGTCGGTGTAGGCCTTGGCATCGGCCAACGTCGAGGCATCACCAATGTCTGCATAGTCCTGTGCGGACGTCAGGGTCGCGGCATCGCCCGCGTCCAGCTGGCCCTTGTTGACGGCATCGCTGTCGACAGTGCCATCGGCCACGTTGTGGATGGCGGTGCCGCCGGTACCGGCCAGCGTCAGGTCGCCCTGGGCCGCGTCGTCGTAGGCGACCGCGTTGGGCGTGCTTCCTCCGCCACCGGAGACGCCCGCAATGGCGGCGTCCAGCTGGCCCTTGTTGACCGCATCGGTCGCATCGATTCCATCGGCAACATGGATCAGGCGGCGATTGAGGTCGCTGCCGTAGGCGGTGCCGGTGAAATCCAGGTCACTGGCCGCGTGGCCGAAGGACACGGTATCGGCACTGCCGGCAACCGATGACGCGCCCAGCGCCACGCTGCCGTCACTGGCCGCCTGGGCATCAGCACCCAGGGCGACCGATCCTTCACCGGAGGCGTTGGCTCTCGGGCCGGTCGCGATGGCCGCTTCCCCGTCCGCCAACGCGAAGGCACCAACCGCAATGCTGAAGTCCCCGTTGGCGATGCTCTCTGAACCCAGCGCGGTACTTATTTGCCCCAGGGCCCGGCTTCGCGCGCCAAACGCACTGCTACCACCGGCGATTCCCGAGCTTGTCGCCACGCTCTCGACACCGTAGGCGCTGCTGCCAACGACATCGGCGCGACTGCCCGCACCGCTGGCGATGGTGTTGTTGGCGGTGGCCTGCGCGGCACTGCCGAAGGCGCTGCTGTTGGTGCCCGATGCCAGTACTACTTCATCGCCATCGATCATGTTGTCGCCGTCCCTGTCTACCCAGCCCCCCACGGCAGTGGCGGACTTGCCCGTAGCTTCGCTGCGGGCGCCCAACGCCGTGGAGAATTCGCCATCGGCGAGGGCGTAGGTGCCGAGTGCCGCGCTATTGGACTCAGTCGCGGAGGCCCAACTCCCGACGGCGGCACTGTACGCCCCGGTGGCCGAGCTGCTGACCCCGGCTGCCAAAGCTCCCGTGCCGCTGGCCCGGCTTAGCGAACCCAGCGCGGTCGCCCTGGCATTGAGAGCCTGCGCTCCGCTGCCAAAGGCGCTCGTCTGGGGGTTACGCGCGAACGCAATCTCGTCCGTATCGACGATGCCGTCGCCGTTGGTGTCCGTCCAGCCGCCGACCGCCGTCGCGCCATCACCATTGGCGACGCCGTGGTTGCCGATGGCAATGCCACCTGCGCCGGCTGCAGAAGCGCTGAAGCCCAGCGCCGTAGCACCGTCATCCGTGGCTTGCGCACCATGCCCGAAGGCACTGCTCTGCGATGCGGTCGCGCCTGCGCCGTGGCCCACGGCGACACTTTCGCCCTTGGCCGCGCTGTCGAAGCCGATCGCCGTGCTGTCGCCGTCGGCGATGCTGCTTACGCCCAGCGCGGTGCTGCCGCCGGTGGCGTGGGCCGGGGTGGTGTCCGAACTGTCGTCCACCGCGAAATACGGCGAGCCACCCGCGGCCGCCAGGGACGCGTTGAGCTGGGCGACATTGACCGCATCGGTGTCGTCGACGCCGGCGGCGACATGCGACAGGCGGCGGTTGAGATCGGTGGCATAGGTTCCGCCCCCGGGTTGTGCGTCACCGGCGGCGTGGCCAAAGGAGACCACCTGGTACTCATTGGCGACCGAACGGCTGCCAATGGCAACCGAGTCGGTGACGCGGGCATACGAGAAGGCGCCCAGCGCCGTGGACTGCTGGTCGGCGGCGCTGGCGCCTTCGCCGATGCCCACGCTGGCCAGGCCAGCCGCGCTGGCGGCCTGGCCGATCGCAACCGCCTCGTCGCCTGCAACGGCCCTCCTGCCGATTGCCACGGCCCACCCGCTCGCCACGGCCTCATCGCCGCAGGCCACGGCGTTGGAGCCGGCCGTGCCGGCCGGGTTGCCGGCGGTGTCGGTGCACTCCACCTTTGCGGCGTGGGCGCCGGAGGCCATGCCCAAAGCGAGCAATGCGGTGACGGCCAGCGCCAACGGGTTGCCGCGCGGCGCGACGTGCCGTCCGTTGCGGGGCTGGCGATGCGGAATGCGATTGATCATGCGGTGTTCTCCCTGGGTGATTAGTCACGTTGTCCGGCCACCTGCGGCTTGGCGCCGACGCGAGCGCGCCATGACAACGTCCTGCCCATCCAGTACCGGAAAGCGACCCGGGAGAGGACATCCGCTTTGCCCACACCTGTCCTAGCGGTGCCCTCTCTGCTCGTGCACGTCGTAGGTGATGGTGGTGGTGCCGGGCGTTTCACCGGCCTTGAAGGTCATGATGATGCCGTAGCCATCCCTGGACGCCACGACCTGGCCGACGCCTTCCTCGTTCAACGGCGTCCCGGAGACTTCGGCGCCACGCGACTTGTAGTCACCGGCAAGCGATGCCGCGACGATGTCGACGCGATCGTCCGTCTCCGCCGTCACCAGGGACTTGAGCATTGCGCCGGATCCGATCTTGAAGGCGTGCGTGACCGTGGGGGGCTCGTAGATCGGCGCGGCATCCCAGGGGTATCCCTCCGGCAAGGGCTTGGACGCCGGCCCGGGCATTTCCGAATCCGACGCGGCGGTGGCGTCGGGCCGGGCACTGTCTGCGGTGGCGACAGGCGGTGCACCTGCCGGTTCGTCCCGGCTGTCGCCGGAACAACCGACAAGAGCGCCACCGGCGATGAGGATGGCGACAACCAGCAGGGCGATCGCCGGGCTGGCGTTTTGACGTGATGGGTTCGTGGTTTTCTCCACGGACGAATTGGCGGCTTCGAGGTCGCGCTGAAACAGCATCAGGTGGACGACGTCGATGCTGCTTTCCGCACGTTGCAGGTGTGCGTTGCGGATCTCACGCGGCGTTTGGAACTGGCAGCACGCGCGGGCGCGTATCTGAGGCTGGGGTGACGCGGTCGAGGTTGGACTGCGCGAAGACGTGACGCAGGCGTCCGGGTCTGGCGTCCCAGCCTTGTGCTTCGGCGTCCTGCATCCTCTGCACAAGCCGCGCGGACGCATCGCGGGACCGGAAAGATCGACTCGGCCGGGTGTTCCGGGCACCCGGCGCAGTCAGGCCATCAATCGATATCCAGTTCGAAGATCGGCGCACCGGGCACGGCGTTCGTCACGATCCCGCCGTCGTCGTAGCCGTCATCGGTCGAGCTCACGTTGAAATGGCCGATCACCTTGTCGCGGGCCAGGGGAGTTCCGCATGCAGAGCCATACCTGTCCTCCGGCCAGCGGACAACGTCGAACTCGAACGTACCCGCGATCCGGCCCTGCTCGGCCGCCTCCAGCGTGAGCCTGCCGGCCGAGCAGACGACGGGCGGGCAAGCAGCCGAGGCCAGTCCCCGGGTTCTCTGCTGCTCGGCTTCGGTCATGGTGCAGATTTCCCAGTCGCCGCGGCGCGGGTCGAGCGGATGCACGGTCGGTATCCCCGCGCGCAGGGCCCGCAACATCCCGGCCGGATACACGCGGATGGCAAACTCCGGTGCCTCGTCGGCGGGATACAGGCTCTCGTCAACGGCTCCGGCCAGGACCTGGGCGCCGCCCGTGCGGCCGGCCAGCCTGGCGCCGACGGTCATCTGGCATTCGCCATCGGCATTCTGGCCGACGAACGTCGCGGCCAGGCTCGTCGTCCGCCGGGCGCGCGCCTCATCGGCAGCTTCCCGGAAAACTGGCTGCACCTCGGCCCGGCCGGCCGCCACCATGCTTTCCATCTGTTTCCGGAAGGCCGCAAGCTGCTCGCGCGTCATGCCGTCTGCCGTGCCGTCGTCCTCCGCCTGCTTCACCATTATCTCGATCCCGTCCAGCCAGTTTTCGGTGTTGCGTGCAGCCTGGGGGAGCGAGCGATCGTAGCCGCGGGCCAGCTCGTCCGGGGTGACGAGGTCGAAGATCGCGCGCGACTGGCCGCTTCCGTTGCACGACCATGGTGCCGGCCCGCGCATGGCGAATCCCGGCGGAAGCTCGCCACTGATCGCGTCGGTGTCGCCTGCCGCCAGCCCTCCGGATACGTCGTTGCCGTAGAAGCCGTCGACCTCGACCCGCAGCGAGAAGCCGGCATCGGACGTCTCCGCTGCATCCGCGGCCACGTTGGCGACGCGGACGAGGTATTCGACAGCACCGCTGGCAGCCGGAGTGGCGAGATCGGTGCGCTGGACGTCCGCGTACGGCGCGGTCGGATCGACCGGTCGCGGCACGACCTTTTCGTCGACGATGAGGTGGAGGTCGTCGCGATCGGTTCCGTCCAGTGCATCAACGGTGAAGCGGACGTTGTAGGGCATCGCGCTGGCGTTCCTGGCCAACGGTACACGAAAGCGCCACGCGCGCGTCGCCAGCGGCCCGAACGGCCCTCCGGACTGCTCGCTCGATGCCTGGTAAAGGTCCGGCGTACGGAGGTCGACTTCCACGAGCTTGCCGTAGAACCGGTCCTCGGTCAGGTACTGCGCCACGAACTGGGGGTACAGGTCGTAGAGGCCGCCGCTGTATGGCCCGATCGCGTCATAGGCCGCCGCTGCCGCCTTCAGCGCGGCATCGACATTGGCGATCCCTCCGTCGTCCCACGGTTTGGTTTCTTCGAACAGCCACCGCGTGTAGGCAACCTTTTCCGCGTCGCTGCGCCCGATCATGTCGCCAATGGCATACCAGAAGTACCAGGTGCCGTAGTCGCACGCCCACGAGACCGTTTCCATCGTCGACACGGGGAGCCGCTCCTTCGGATACCGGCGCTCGGGCGGGATCGAGCCCTCGTGGAGCGGCTGGTCGAAGTGGCGGACCCACGCGGCCCGATGCGATCCACGGAACGGATGCCCCCACGACACCCCGTGCTTGCCCTCGAGCCAGCGGATCTGGACCATCGCCGCGACCCCTTCGAAGAGCCAGTCGACGTTGGTGTCACCGGGGCATTCGGGCAATTCGGGCCATCCGGACGGTTCGCTCGCGTTTCGCGCCAGGAACGAGGGGCTCATGGTTTTCTGGATGCCATGGTAGAGCTCGTGGACGACCGAGGCCTCCATCAGTTCCCAGAGCGGTGTGTCGGCGGAGAGAAAACCGGGATGCGACGTCAGCCTCATCTCCCCATCGATGACATGGCTCGAACCGTTGTCGTTCGCGTCCTGCTTGAGGAGGGCGAGATAGGCTTCTCCGGGGTCCACCTCAAGGTCGCCGCCCTCGGTTCGCTGGAACGGAGGCGGAAAACCGAGCGACCGGTACCAGATGCTCCCCGCCTCCAGGGTTCTCCGATGCTTTTCGGCCATCACCGCACGGTCGCCCAGCGGCGGAATGAACGTGGCTGAAGCCCAGTCGAGAATGTAACCGGCAGCGCCGTACTCGGTGAGTTTGCTGCCCTGTCGATCCATCACGACCCATTTCGTCGTGGGCCAACTTCCGGACTTCGTTGACTGCGCCCAGGCCGATGCCGCGAGCGCGAGCACGAGCACGACCATGAACAGCGCCAGGGGCACGATGTGCTTCCCGCGCTGGCGAGCGATGGAAGCGAAGGGTCGCTTCATGACCGCCCTACTCTACCGGGAAGTCGAGGCTGACTTCGGTGGTCTCGGCCGCGGTGACCGTCACATCCTCGACGAAGCGGTCGTCGGCCTCGATGCCGTCCGGGCGGACCTGGATGCGGTACTGGCCGACGGGGACGGTGTAGTCGGCGAAACCCTCGCTGTCGGTGCTGTCGCGGCTGGCTTCCTTGTGACTGTCCGCATACTGGATATAGGTGCGGGCCTTCAATGACTTGCCGTCGGCGGTGACCTTGATCCGGACCGTGCCGCTGGGGATTTCCAGACTTTTCGTCGTGGTCTTGCCGGCTTCCACCGTGACGCCGTCGATGAACTGATCCGGCGCGCTGATGCCATCGGGGCGGACCTGGATGCGGTATTCGCCGACCGGGATGGTGTAGCTGGCGATGCCTTCGCCATCGGTCCCGTCGCGGCTGGCTTCCTTGTGGCCGTCGGTGTACTGGATGTAGGTGCGGGCCTTCAGCGGCTTGCCGTTGGTGGTGACCGTGAGTTCAACGGTGCCGCTGGGAATTTCCAGGCGCTTTGTCGTGGTCTTGCCAGCTTCCACCATCACGTCGTCGATGAACTGATCCGGCGCGCTGATGCCATCGGGGCGGACCTGGATGCGGTATTCGCCGACCGGGATGGTGTAGCTGGCGATGCCCGCGTCGTCGGTTCCGTCGCGGCTGGCTTCCTTGTGACCGTCGGCGTACTGGACGTAGGTGCGGGCCTTCAGCGGCTTGCCGTTGGTGGTGACCGTGAGCTCGACGGTGCCGGTGGAAAAGTCCACGCTGCGCTCGGTGGTCTCGCCATTGCTGACGGCAATGCCTTCCAGCAGCCGATCCGGTGCGGAGATTCCTGCCGCGCGGACCCGGATGTCGTAGTCGCCCGCGGCCAGCTTGTAGCGGACCTTGCCCTCCTCCAGGGAGTGGTCTCGCGTGACCTCTTCCTCGGTGCCGGCCTTGTAAACATAGGTATAGGCATCGATCGGTTCACCGTTCCTGGTGACGGTCAGCTCGATGGCCCCGGTGGACTCCACCACGGACTCGGGCTCCGGCTCGACCTGCACCGCTTCGCTCAGCGCGCCAGCCAGCTCGTCGGCGTTGCTGGCACTGAAGAACCGGCCACCGCCCGCCTCGGCCATGCACTGCAGCTGCGCCGTATCGGTGTCGCCCAGGTCGAAGCCGACCACGTGCAGCCTGAAATCGACACCCGACTGTTTTGCGGCCTTCACCGCTTCACAGGGATCACCACCGCAGGACTCCAACCCGTCGGAGACGAGCACGACACTGGCCGACTGCTCGGTTTGCCGCAGTTGTTCGATCGCCTGCTTCACCGATGCCGTGAGCGGCGTCATTCCTATCGCATTGAGACCCTCGATCTGCTTGATCATGGCATCGCGGTCCAGCGGCCCCAACGCCACCAGCGACTCGATATCCATGCAATCGCCCTTGCGGTGGTGGCCGTAGGCGATCAACCCCGCCCTGGCGTCATCCGGCAACTGCCGGACCAGCCTGGACATCACGTCCTTGGCGACCACGATCTTCGGCTCGCCCTCGACGCGGCCCCACATGCTGCCCGAGGCATCGAGGATGAACAGCAGGTTGCTGCCGGCCGCGGTTTCGGCCCTTGCGGAAGCGTCGCCATTCTCCGACGCGATGGCGGCCCATGGCGCACCGGCCAGAAGCAACAGCGTGCACAACAACGTCAGCAACCTGTTCATGGCTCGCCCCCCGATTACTGGCACGGGACCGCATGCGACTCGAAGCCGAGCGCGTCGGCAGCCTGGGCCAGTGCGGCCACGTCTTTTTCCGTGCCGCCGCCGGCAACCAGCGCCCAGTTGCCCGAGGTCGCCCAACGAACCTGGTCCTTGAAGCCGAGCGTGCCGCACATCCCGGGGATATCGTCTTGGTACATCTCGTCGCGAGCCTCCGGGTCCTTCCATTCGCTGGCGATCAGCTTCCGGGACTTGTCCTGGTTCGACCGGCAATCGACGACCTCGACGAACCTGTCCGGATGTCGTTCCTTCACCTCACAGGTGAACCCGGCTTCCTCGATGACCGCCGTGATCCGTGCGATGTCCGGCGTCGCGCCATGGGCCGCGCTTTGCACCGTGCCCTGTCCGTCGAGTGGGTCGGTGGCGCCACAGGCGGTAACAAGCGCCAGCGTCACGGCTGCAGTCATGGCGGAAAGAGCGGTTGCTCTCATCAAGGTTCTCCAGTTCGGTGCAACGAGGATGCTTGCGGCATGGCGCTCCCCGCGATCTGCGCCACTCCTTGTCCATAGGCAACCGATTTCGGACGGAAAGCGGGACATGCCCCAATCGCGACCGGACGTGGCGCAGGACGTCGAACCGTATGTCCACGTGATCCGGCCCTGTTCGGCCGCCTCCAGCGTCGCCGGCCCGGGGATCGGCGCTGCAATGAACAATGACCTTGTCCCACTACGAATGGCCCAAAGTCGCGCACACGTCGTGGCCGTGCCTCGGGTTGATTACCCGAAAGCCGGGCGGAAGAGGACATCGAATTTGCGTTTGCATGTCCGGATGCCTAGATTGTCGGCACTACCGGGGGGATCCGACTGCACGCCATGCCAGCACTGCCAGCTTCCATCGATGGCGACGTGACGCGCCTGTTGAATGCGCTCAAACGCGGCGAGGAGCTGGATGCGCAGGCCCACGACGAGCTGTTCACCCGCGTCTACGATGCGCTCCACCGCATCGCCCGGCACCAGCGTGCGCGATGGAAAGGCAACGAGACCCTCAACGCCACGGCGCTGGTGCACGAGGCCTACATCAAGCTGCTGGGCACAGGCGCGGGCTACGAGAACCGTTCGCACTTCCTGGCGGTCGCTTCGCGCGCCATGCGGCACCTGCTGATCAGCTACGCCCAGCGCCAGGCATCGCAGAAGCGCGGCAACGGCGAGCCGGACCTGCCGCTGGACGAGGCGCTGCTGATCCCCCAGCAACGCGGCGAGGACCTGCTGGCGCTGGATGAAGCCCTCGAACGGCTCAAGGACAAGGACCCGCGCGCTGCGCAAGTGGTGGAATGCCGCGTCTTCGGCGGCCTCAGCGCGGATGAAACCGCGGATGCACTCGGCATTGCCCGGCGCACCGTCTCGCGTGACTGGAGCGCCGCATGTGCATGGCTGTACGGCGAGCTGCGTCAGGACCTGACCACCGGGGTATCGTGATCGCCGCAGCACGGCGGACGGCATGTGGCCGCAGGTGGCACGGACGATGAAGACCGGACACTGGCTGCGTGCGAAGGAAATCCTTGGAGAGCTGGACGGCGTCGCGCGCGAACAGCACGCGTCGCGGATCGCCGCCGCTTGCGCAGGTGACGTGGACCTGCAAGCAGAGGTGGAGCGGCTGCTGGCCCTGGATGACGCAGCGGGCGCCTGGTTCAGCGGCCTGCAGGATGCATTGGGGCAGCTGGACAGGGCGACGCCGGATCAGGTCGGCCCCTACCGGATCGTCCGCGAGATCGGCCGCGGCGGCATGGGCTCGGTGTTCCTGGGCGAACGCTGCGACGGCCAGTTCGAACAGCGCGTGGCGATCAAGGTGGTGCACGACGGGATCGGCGGCCGGCTGATCGCGCGCTTCCGCGACGAGCGCCGCATCCTCGCGCAGCTCGAACATCCCGGCATCGCCTACCTGCTCGATGGTGGCAGCCTGCCCGACGGGCGGCCCTACTTCGTCATGGAGTACGTCAAGGGCGAGTCGATCACGACCTACTGCGACCGGAAGCGTCTGGACATCAAGGCCCGGCTCGACCTGTTTCGCGACATCTGTGCGGCGGTGGCGTACGCGCACCGCAACCTGGTGATCCACCGCGACCTCAAGCCGGGCAACGTCATGGTCGAGGAGGACGACCAGGGTCAGCCATCGATCAAGCTGCTCGACTTCGGCATCGCCAGGATCGTCGAAGCAGGCGCCGACGACGGGGACCCGGAGGCTGGCAACCAGCGCGCACGCGGCACGGGCGACCGGGTTTCCGCTGCCGCCATTCCCCTGCTTGAACACGGGCAGACCCAGCACGACGAACGCTTGTTGACGCCACTGTACGCGGCACCCGAGCAGCTTCGCGGCGAGCCGGTCACCACCGCCGCCGACATCTACGCGCTGGGCGTCCTGCTGCACGAACTGCTCACCGGCGCGCGACCGTTTGCCGACGCCGCAGCCACGCGCGAGCAGATGGAGCGCGCGATCCTGGAAGACGAACCGACGCCGCCCAGCCGGATCGCACGCGCGTCCGATGACAGCATCGCCAACCTGCGCGGCACCGACCCGGCACAGCTGTCACGCCTGCTGCGCGGCGACCTGGACAGCATCGTGCGCAAGACGCTGCACAAGCAGCCAGAGCGTCGCTACGCATCCGCCGGCCAGCTGTCCGACGACATCGAGCACCACCTGCGCGGCGTCGCGGTGACTGCCCGCGGCGCCACCCGCACCTACCGTGCCGGCCTGTTCCTCAGGCGCCACCGCTGGGGCATGGCGGCGATCGCGGTTGCGCTGATCGCGAGTCTGTCGGCGGCGATGTTCCACGTCTCCGGGATCACACGCGAACGCGACCTGGCGAACGCCGAGGCCGCCAAGGCCGAGGAAGTCGCCAGCCTGTTGATCGGCATGTTCGAGTCGGCCGACCCATCCCAGGCGCGTGGCGAAGACATCACCGTGCGCGAGGTGCTCGACCGTGCTGCGGCCAACCTCGACGACGGGCTGTCGAATCAGCCGGCCGTGCTGGCGGAAATGAAGCACATCATGGGCGGCATCTACGCGCACCTGGGTGAGTACGACACCGCAGCCGACCTGCTGCAGCGCGGCCTGGCGCTACGCCGCCAGCTGCACGGCCCACGCCATCCCGATGTCGCCGAAAGCCAGCACAGCCTGGCCGTCCTGGAGTGGATGCGCGGGCGCTACGACCCCGCCGAAGCGCTGTTGCGCGACGTACTGGCGCAATACCTGGAACAGCCGGAACAGGACCCGTTGAAACTCGCCAAGGTCCGCAACAACCTGGCCGCAGTCCTGCGCCGCAAGGGTGGCTTCGACGAGGCGGAGTCGCTGTACCGCCAGGTGATCGCGACGCGCCGCGCACAGTTGGGCGATGACCACCCGGATCTGCTGTCCAGCCAGCACAACCTCGCTCTGCTGCTGAACGTCCTGGGGCGTGCTGATGAGGCCGAGGTGCTGTTTCGCGACGTGCTTGCCTCGCGCCGCAGGACCCTCGGCCCGATCCATCCGCAGATCGCCAATACCACGGACAGCCTTGCATTCCTGCTGCGGGACGAAGAACGTTTCGTGGAAGCCGAATCGCTGCTGCGCGAGACGCTCGCGATGCGATTGGCGCTTTACGACGACAACCATCCGCTGGTTGCCGATACGATGAACGCCCTTGGCGGCGTGCTGCGCATGCAGCAACGCTACGACGAGGCCGAAACGTTCTATCGCAAGGCGTTGGCGATCCGGCGCGAGGCCTTTGGCGACGGGAACCAGCACGTTGCCAGCAGCCTCAACAACCTCGCCAACCTGCATCGGGACCGGGACAATTACACCGCCGCCGAACCGCTTTACCGCGAGGCAATCGGGATCTATCGCGACGAGGTCGGCGCGGAACACGCCTGGACCGCCACCAGTATCAAGAGCCTGGGCGAGTTGTACATGAAGATGGGCGACGCGAAGGCGGCTGAAGCCCAGTTCCGCGAGGCCTTGCGCATCCGCGAAAAAGTCCATTCCCCCGGCCACTGGCAGATCGCCGAAGTGCGCAGCCTGTTGGGTGCGACGCTGGCGGAGCAGGGCCGGCTCGACGCGGCAGAGCCGCTGCTGGTCCGGGCGCATGCTGTCTTCGAGCAGTCTCGCGGAGCAAGGGATTCGAAGACGCAAGAGGCCTTGGCGCGACTGACCGCGCTGCGGGAACGCCGCTCGGCGACGCCTTGAGACCCGCCCTGCGCAGGCCTCGCAACGCGCCTGCCCGCCCCGCCATCGCGCGGGACGGAACTGAAGAGCTCGCGGCTTCCGCCGCTCCTACGGGGGCGGGTCCGACGCCGCGGCGTCCACCAGGTCGACGAAGGCCTGCAGCGCGGGGCCGCGCGGGCGGTTGGCCAGTTCCAGCCGGTACAGCGGGCGCAGGATGTTGGGGTCGCCGGTCATGCCCACGACGCGCACCCGCCCCATCGCGGCCAGGTCCTGCACCACGACCGCCGGCAGCAGGGCCACGCCCGCGCCGGCCGCGACGGCGCGCGCGATCGCCTCGTTGCTGCCCAGTTCGATCAGCCGCACCGGCTTGATGCCGCGCCGGCGCAGCAGGCGCTGGGCCACCTGCCGCGTCCCGGATCCGGCTTCGCGCAGCAGCCACGCATGCCGCGACAGCTCGGCGACCGACGCACGCCGCCTCGCGCCGAGCTTCGCCTCGGCGGCGACCACCACCTGCAGTGGCTCGTCGTGCCACGGCGTGGCGACGATGCCCGGGTCGTCCACCACGCCCTCGACGAAGGCCACGTCGATGCGGCCCTCGGCGATGGCATGGCCGACGTCCGCCGTGTTGCCCACCTCCAGCGCGAAATCCACCCCCGCGAAGCGCTGCACGAATTCCGCCACGTGCGGCGCCAGCCAATAGCCGGCGACAGTGGTGCTGGCGCCCACGCGCAGCGCGCCGCGGCGCAGTTCGACGCGGTCGCGGATGTCCGTCATCGCCGTGCGCTCCATGGCGAAGATCGCGCGCGCGTGCTGATGCAGCGATTGCCCGTGGTCGGTCAGCACCACGCCGCGGCTGCGCGCGGTGCCGCGTTCGATCAGCGGCAACCCGAGCTGGTATTCCAGTTCGCGCACCCCCTTGGAGACCGCCGGCTGGCTGACATGCAGCGCCTGCGCCGCGCGCGAGAAGCCCTGGTGCTCGACCACGGCCATGAACACGCGCAGCAGGTGCAGGTTCATCGATAACTCCAAGTCATGGGATCCTGAATTATATGTATTGGATTCATTCCATGCCGGCGCCTAGCCTTTGCGCACCCCCACTGCGCCCACGTCCCGATGCACGCCATTGCCGAACCGTCGCCATTCCACGCCCGCCTCCAGCGCTGCATGGCGCTTTGGCCCGGGCTGGCGCTGGCGGCGGCGGTGGCCGGCGCCGCCATGCTCGCCGCGCGCCTGCCCGCGCTGCAGGCGCTGGGCATGGGTGCGCTGACGCTGGCGATCGTGTTCGGCATCGCGCTGGGCAACAGCGTGTTCCCGGCGGTCGCCGGGCGCTGCGGCGAGGGCGTGGACTTCGCCAAGGGCATGCTGCTGCGCGCCGGCATCGTGCTCTACGGCTTCCGCCTGACCTTCCAGGACATCGCCGGGGTCGGCGTGGAGGGCGTCGCGATCGCGGTGGTGATGGTCGGCACGGTGTTCTCGCTGGCGGTGCTGCTGGGCACGCGCGTGTTCAAGCTCGACCGCGAGACCGCGATGCTGATCGGCGCCGGCAGCGCGATCTGCGGCGCGGCGGCGGTGATGGCGGCCGAGCCGGTGGTGCGCGCGCAGCCGCACAAGGTGTCGGTGGCCGTGGCCACGGTGGTGGTGTTCGGCACGGCCGGGATGTTCCTGTATCCGTGGCTGTACCCGCACCTGGGGCTGGGCGAGCACGCCTTCGGCGTCTACGCCGGCTCGACGATCCACGAGGTCGCACAGGTGGTCGTCGCCGGGCGCGCGGTGGGCGACGTCGCCGGCGCCGCCGCGGTGATCGAGAAGATGCTGCGGGTGATGCTGCTGGCGCCGTTCCTGCTGGTGCTGTCGTCGCGGCTTTCGCGCGGCGCGGGCAGCGGGGCGAAGACCGGCATCGTGGTGCCCTGGTTCGCGCTGCTGTTCGTCGCCGTGGCCGGCTTCAACTCGCTGCAACTGATGCCCGCGTCCGCGGTCGACGCGCTGGTGCGGCTCGACACCGTACTGCTGGCGATGGCGATGGCCGCGCTCGGCCTGCGCACGCACGCCGGCGCGATCCGACAGGCGGGGATCAGGCCGCTGCTGCTGGCGGCGGCGCTGTTCGCGTTCCTGCTGGCCGGCGGCTACGCGGTCAACGTCGGTATCGGCGCGCTGGTGTCCGCACTGCACTGACGCGCGGCAAAAGGAAAGGCCGCGTTTCCGCGGCCTTTCCGGTGGCTTCGACGATGCACGCGGTCACTCGTGCGCGATCGCGGGCTTGTCGCCCAGCTCGGGCTTCTCGTCGAGCTTGTCGCCCAGCAGCCTGCGCACCACCACGTAGAACACCGGGATCAGCAGCAACCCCAGGAAGGTGGCGAACAGCATGCCGCCAATCACGCCGGTGCCGATCGCATGGCGCGCGTTGGCGCCGGCGCCGGTGGACACGGCCATCGGCAGCACGCCCATGATGAAGGCGAACGAAGTCATCAGGATCGGACGGAAACGAAGCTTCGCCGCCTCGATGGTGGCCGCGCCCAGCGGCTTGCCGAGCTGGCGCTGCTCGATCGCGAACTCGATGATCAGGATCGCGTTCTTCGCCGCCAGGCCAATGACCGTGATCAGGCCGATCTTGAAGTAGATGTCGTTGGGCAGGCCACGCAGCAGCGACAGCGTCACCGCGCCGAGCACGCCAAGCGGCACTACCAGCAGCACCGCGACCGGCACCGACCAGCTTTCGTACAGCGCCGCCAGGCACAGGAACACCACCAGGATCGACAGCACCATCAGCATCGTGGCCTGGTTGCCCGACAGGATTTCCTGGTAGGACTGGCCGGTCCAGTCGTAGCCGAAACCTTCGGGCAGGTCGTTGTCGACGATCTCCTGCATCGCGGCCATGGCCTCGCCGGAGCTGTGCCCGGGCGCCTGCGAACCCACGATCTCCACCGCGGCGTAGCCGTTGTAGCGGCTCAGCGACGGCGGCGACGTAGTCCACTGGCTGTGGACCACGTTCGAGATCGGGATCATCGCGTTGGTGCTGCCGTCGGCGCCGCCGCCCGTCGCCGGGGTGTAGAACCGCGACAGCGATTCGGGGCCGGTCCGGTAGTCGCGGTCGGCCTGCATGGTCACGCGCTTGACGCGGCCTCCATCGCTGAAGTCGTTCACGTACACCGGCGCCAGCATCAGGCTGATGGCGTTGTAGATGTCGGTCACCGACAACCCCATCGCCTGCGCCTGGGTACGGTCGACGTCGAGCTTGAGCTGCGGCGCATCGGCCAGCGAATTGGGGCGCACGCCGGTCAGCGCCGTGTCCTGCCCGGCCTTGCCCAGCAGCTGGCCCATCGCCTGCCCGAGCGCTTCGCGGCCGTTGCCGCCGCGGTCCTGCAGGAACATGTCGAAGCCACCGAACTGGCCAAGTCCATTGACCGTCGGCAGGTTGATCACGAAGATCTGCGCGTCGCGGATGCCGTACAGCGCGCCGTTGGCCTGCTCGATGAACTCCTGCGCGGTGATCTTGCGGTCGCCCCACGGCTTGAGCTTGATGAAGGCCATGCCGACGTTCTCGCCCTGGCCGACGAAGCTGAAGCCGGAGATCTGCATCATCCCCTCGTAGCCGTCCATCTTCTCGATCGTGCCGCGCACCTGCTCGAACACGTGCTTGGTGCGGTTGAGCGTGGCGCCCGGCGGCAGCTGCACGATCGCCAGCGCGTAGCCCTGGTCTTCCTCGGGCAGGAAGCTGCCCGGCATGCGTGTGAACAGGAAGCCGCACAGCAGCGCCAGCCCTGCGAACACGAGCATCCAGCGCGGCGCATGCCGCACGGCGCTGGTGATGTGGCCGACATAGGTAGCGGCAACCTTGTCGTAGATCTTGTTGAAGCCGCGGAAGATGAAGTTGCGGCTGTCGTGGTGGTCGGTGGGCTTGAGCATCGACGCGCACAGCGCCGGGGTGAAACCCAGCGCGAGGAACGCCGAGAAGCCCATCGCCATCGCGATGGTGATCGCGAACTGCTTGTAGATCTCGCCCGCGCTGCCGGCCTGGAACGCGCTGGGCACGAATACCGCCGCCAGCACCACCGTGACCGCGACCACCGCGCCGCTGATCTGCCCCATCGCCTTGACCGTGGCGTCCTTCGGCGACAGGCCTTCCTCGGTCATGATGCGTTCGACGTTCTCGATGACGATGATCGCGTCGTCCACCACGATGCCGATCGCCAGCACCATGCCGAACAGGCTGAGCTGGTTGATGGTGAAGTCGATCATCCACATCCCGACGAACGTGCCCATCAGCGCCACCGGGATCACCAGCGTCGGGATGATCGTCGCGCGCAGGTTCTGCAGGAAGATCAGCATCACCAGGAACACCAGTACGATCGCCTCGACCAGGGTCTTGACGACCTCCTCGATCGAGATCTTCACGAACGTCGAGCTGTCGTACGGCGAGAACCAGGTCACCCCTTCCGGGAAGGTCGCCTGCAGTTCGTCCATGCGGTCGCGCACCAGGTCGGCCACGCCCAGGGCGTTGGCGCCGGGCGCCAGCTGCACCGCGAAGCCCGACGCCGGCGTGCCGCTCCACTGCAGGTCGAAGCCGTAGGCCGATGCGCCCTTCTCGACCCGCGCCACGTCCTTGAGCCGGACCGTGGTGCCGTCGCTGTCGGCGCGCAGGATGATGTTGCCGAACTGTTCGGCGGTGCTGTAGCGGCCCTCGGCCGACACCGTCGCGGTGAACGCCTGGCCCTCGGGCGAGGGCTCGGCGCCGACCGAACCGGCCGCGAACTGCACGTTCTGCCCGCGCACCGCGGCCAGGGCCTGGCTTGCCGACAGGCCGTAGCCCTGCAGCTTGTCCGGGTTGAGCCAGATGTTCATTGCGTACTCGCCGCCGAACAGCTGGGTGCTGCCAACGCCGGGCGTACGCGAGATCTGGTCGAGCACGCGCGCGGCGATCAGGTCGGCCAGCGCGTCCTTGTCGTAGGCGGGATTGGTCGAACGCAGCGCCGCGACCATCAGGAAGCCGGGGTTGGCCTTGGCCACCACGACGCCCTGCTGGGTCACTTCCGACGGCAGCCGCGGGGTCGCCAGCGCGACCTTGTTCTGCACCTGCACCTGGGCGATGTCCGGGTCGGTGCCCGGCTTGAAGGTCAGCGTGATCTGCGCATGGCCACTGGAGCTCGACGACGAGCTGAAGTAGTCGAGGTTGTCGATGCCGGTCATCTGCTGCTCGATGACCTGCGTGACCGCGCCCTCGGTGGTCTCCGCGCTGGCGCCGGGATACGTCGCCGACACGGTGACCTGCGGTGGCGCGATGTTGGGATACGACTCGATGCCCAGGCCGTTGATCGCGAGCACGCCGCCAAGCGTGATCAGGATCGCGATGACCCAGGCGAAGACCGGGTGGTTGATGAAGAAACGTGACATGGCCGGTCAGTCCTTGTCCGCGGCGTCGTCGCCCTGCGGCTTGTCGCCCGCCTCGCCTGCCGGCGCCTTCGCGGGCGCCTGTGCACCGGCGGCGGCTGGTGCTGCCTGCAACGGTTCGGCCTTGGCCGGCTGGCCGGGCTGGGCACGCTGCAAGCCGGACGCGATGATCCGTTCGCCGCCGGCCAGGCCGCGGGTCACGACCCAGTTGCTGCCCTGGGCGCGGTCGGCGTCGACGTCCTTGCGCGCGACGTTGCCGTCGTCGCCCACCACCAGCACGTAGGCGCCCTTGGCGTCGCGCTGCACGGCGACCTGCGGGACCAGGAATGCGTCCGGAACCTGCCCGAGGGTGATGTCGAAGGACACGAAAGTCCCCGGCAGCAGCTGCTTGTCGGGGTTGGGCAGCACCGCACGCAGCGCCACCGAGCCGGTTTCCGGATCGACGATGTCGCCGGAGAAGTCGAGTTCGCCGGCGCGCTCGTAAAGCGTGCCGTCGGGCAGCCGCACCTTGACCTGCGGCGCCTTGCCGCTGGACTGCAGGCCGCGCGCCCGGGCCAGTTCGGACACGCTCATCGAGAAGTTCACGTACAGCGGATCGATCTGGTCGACCGTGGTCAGCAGGGTCGCGGTGCCCTGCCCGACCAGCGCGCCCTCGGTGACCTGCTGCTTGCCCGCGCGGCCGTCGATCGGCGCGCGCACGGTGGCGTAGCCCAGGTTGATCTGGGCAGCGTCCACCGAGGCCTTGGCGGCCTGGATCGCCGCCGCCGAACTGCGCTCGGCGGCCAGCGCGTTGTCGTAGTCGGACTTGGAGATGAACTTCTGCGGCAACAGCTGGCGGGCGCGGTCGGCGCTGGCCTTGGCGTTGGCGTAGCTGGCGTTGGCCTGCGCCAGCGAGGCCTGGGCCTGGCCGAGCGCGGCGCGCAGCGGCGCGGGATCGATCACGAACAGCTGGTCGCCCTTGCGCACGTCGCTGCCTTCCTCGTAGACGCGCTTCTGCAGCACGCCGGGCACCCGCGCACGCACGTCGGCGCTGCGGTACGGCGCCAGCCGGCCGACCATTTCCTGCTGCAGCGACACGGTGGTCTTCTTCGCCACCACCACGCCCACCTGCGGGGGCGGCATCGCGCCGGCTTCGCCGCCGGGCCCGGCCTCGTCGCCCTTTCCGCAGGCGGACAGCAGGAGGATCGCGCCGGCGACTGCCAGCGTACGGATGTGCATCGTCATGAGTGGGGGCTCCGGGGAGATAGGTGCCGGCCTGTGGGGGGCGGGTACGGCAATTCCTGTACCCGCCAGTGTAGCATCGGGCACGGACCGTCCACCGTGCCGGAAGTCAGGATTTTCAGCCGCCGATCAGGGGCGGCGTGTACAGCTTTCCGGCCAGCGCCGCCGTTTCCGGCGACGGGCTCCAAGGCAACCTGCCCAGGCACGGCGCCGGCAGGCGGTCGCGCAGGGCGTCGAAGTTTTCGTCACGGCGATCCATGTCCGGGTCGACTTCGCTGGCGATCCAGCCGGCCAGGCGCACGCCGTCGGCTTCGATCGCGCGCGCGCTCAGCCGCGCGTGGTTGAGGCAGCCCAGGCGCATGCCCACCACCAGCACCACCGGCAGGTCCAGCGCGCGCACCAGGTCGACGTGGTCGAGCGTTGCGGCCAGCGGCGCCAGCCACCCACCCACGCCCTCGACCAGCACGAAGTCCGCCCGCGACGCCAGCCGCGCGTGCGCGGCCAGGATCGGCGCCAGCGCCACCTCGATGCCGGCGTCGCGCGCTGCGAACTCCGGTGCCACCGGCAGCGGCAGCGCGAACGGATTGACGTCGTCGTAGTCGGGACGCGGATCGCTGGCGGCCTGCAGCGCCAGCGCATCGTCGTTGCGCCAGCCGCCGGCGGTGCGGGTGCAGCCGCTGGCCAGCGGCTTCATCCCCACCGCGCGCAGGCCGCGACCGCGCAGCGCATGCAGCAGCGCGGCGCTGGCGGTGGTCTTGCCGGCGCCGGTGTCGGTGCCGGTGACGAACACGCCCGCCGCGCTCATGCGCCCACGTCCCGCGCCAGCGCGCGGCGCCGTGCCCGCGACTCGACCACGCCGGTCAGCATCAGCAGCGCGTACACCATCCCGGCGATCCCGACCAGCTGCGGTGCATGCGATGGTGCCCACGCGGCCAGCGCGATCGACACCGCCGCCACCGCGACGAAGAACCCGTACATGGTGATTTCCGCCACCGTCCCGGCCCGTTCGTTGCGATCCAGCCCGAGTTGCGCACGCCGCCGCCAGGCATGCAGGTACAGCCCCGCCATGCACAGCGACATCATCGCGAACGCCAGTCCGTACACCAGGAACATGAAACCGACGTCGCCAGCACTCTCGACCCGCATCGGCGACGGCAGCCAGCCATCGGTGACCCAGGCGAAGAACACGCCGAACTGCAGCCGCAGCGGATACACGTACACCAGCACCACGAACACCAGCAGCAGGCTGAGCACGGTGCTGGCGGTGTCGTCGAAACCGTAGCGCCGGCTCCAGCGCGCGTGCGCGGCCCAGAACATCGCGATCATCGCGAAGCACACCGCGAACGACGGCACCGCCTTGAGCGCGAGCACCAGCGCCTCGCGACTGTCGGGGATCGCGTCGATGGAAATCACCAGCAACGTCACCGCGAATGCGAACGCGGCATCGACGAAGGCCTCCAGCCGCGTCACGTTGCGGCCGCGATGGACGAAGCCGTCGGCCATCCGCGGTTCGCGTGCGTCATCCGGTCCGGTCATCGCGCCTCCGTTCCCGCGTGTCCCGCGCGGAAGGCCCGCGCGGCCATCGCTGCTAGACTGCAGGGCATGTTCACCGCGCACAGTCTAAGCGGCAGCAAGCCCGAGCAGTACGCGCAACTGGCCGAGCAGGCCCGCGCGCTGGTCGCCGGCGAGCGCGACCGCATCGCCAACGCTGCCAACCTGTCGGCACTCGTGTACCACGCGCTGCCGCGGCTCAACTGGGTCGGCTTCTATTTCTTCGACGGCAACGAGCTGGTCGTTGGCCCGTTCCAGGGCCAGCCGGCGTGCATCCGCATCCCGCTCGACAAGGGCGTGTGCGGCGCGGCCGCGCGCAGCGGGCAGACCCAGCGCGTGGCCGACGTCAATGCCTTCGACGGTCACATCGCCTGCGACTCCGCCTCGCGCTCGGAACTGGCGGTGCCGCTGCTGCGCAACGACGCGCTGGTGGGCGTGTTCGACCTCGACAGTCCGGATCCGGACCGTTTCGACGTTGAAGACCAGAGGGGACTGGAAGAGATCGCACGCATCTACGTGCGGTCATTGGGGTAGACGAATGAAGCTGCGCATGATCGGGCGGGAAGCCGCCACACCCACGCGGCATGGCCATGGATTTCCATGCAGTCCGAAGCGGCCGCAGCGCGCGCCGCATGCGGGAGCGCGCCGATGAGCACGCCCCCGCTGAAAATGCGCAACATCGGCCCGAAGAGCGCGGCTTGGCTGCGCCAGGTCGGCCTGCGCACGCCCGAGGACCTGGCCGAAGCCGGACCGGTGGACGCCTTCATGCGCGTCAAGCGCGCCGGCTTCCGGCCCAGCCTCAACCTGCTCTACGCGCTGGAAGGCGCCCTGCGCGACTGCCACTGGCAGGAAGTGCCCGGTGAACGCCGCGCGGAACTGGTGGAAGCCGCCGAAGCCGCGATCGCCGAGCTGCCGCCGCCGCGCAACCGTCCCGCCGCCGCGCCGGTGACCACGACGGTGATGCAGGAAGACGACCCGATGCCGTCGCCCCGCCTTTTCGACCAGCCCGACGACTGAACGCTTTCACCGGAGCGGCTTCAGCCGCGGGCTTTGAAGACCGGGTGCCCGGAAGTCGAGGTCAGTCGACGACAACAATCCCGCATTCCGCTCTTTCCCAAGATTCTTTGCCGGGGAGAGCGAAAGCTCTACCGAGGCGATCGCCGGGCGCGGGTACGGATGGCTCCGGGGCGAATGTCCCCCGACGACGGCCTGCGGCCGCCGCCTCCTCCTTGATTTCGCCCCAAAGCCATCCGTCCCCGCGCTGCAAGCGTTGCGGCGGCTGCTACGGGAAGCAAAGCAAGGCCATCCACGCAAGCCTGCAATCCGATGCCCCGTTGCGGCCGGCAGGCTTTTGGGGGAAATCAAGGAGGAGGCTTTCGCCGCAGGCGGAAGCCGGGGGACATTCCCCCAAAGGCCTGCCGGCCGCAGCAGGGCCCGTCAGATCGCGGTTCGGCTGGCGATCGGAGCACCCACTGACTTCATTGGCGGAAGAACTCTTTCAAAGAGAGTGCAGGCGCCCACAGCTGAAGCAACTCTTGCAGGAGCGCCCTGCCATCCGTCCAAACGGCACCCCACCGCCACGCCATGGCGTACAATCGCCCCGCTTCGCGGTGACCCGGCGGCATCCGCCAACGGGTTGAAACGGGAAGCCGGTGAAGTCTTCCGCGTGCCCCACGGGCATCGCGCCACGACCATTCCGGCACTGCCCCCGCAACGGTAAGTGAGTCGCGCCAACGCATCCGCCACTGTCCAGGCCCGCAACGGGCCCGCACGGGAAGGCGCCGCGGCCGGAGTCCAGCACTCCAACTCGCCAGTCCGGAGACCGGCCACGAAGCAGGGGTCCACCGACCCCGTCCGATTGCGATGCGGAGGGCATCGTGGCGGCGATGCCGGCGCGTGCCCTCGCCCCGACCCCGCGGCCCCCGTCCTTCTCTCCGCAAGCGGATGCGAGTCCATCGCAAGCGCCGTGCGCGCCTGCGCGGCCTCGCAAGGGCCCCGCGCATCCCGCGCAGGCTTTCCACCCTGTTTCGCGTGCGCGGGTGCACGCGAATGGAGAAGCGTCCATGCAGTCCCGGATCCTCGCGCTGGCCATTGCCGGCACCCTGTTTGCCCCGTCGCTGGCCCATGCCGAGGCGGCAGCCACCGACCTCGACGAAGTGGTGGTGACCGCCACCCGCACGCAGGTGGCCCTGGCCGACAGCCTGTTCCCGGCCCAGGTCATCGGCCACGACGAGATCGTGCGCAGCCAGGCGCGCAGCGTCACCGACCTGCTGCGCGGCCGCGCCGGCATCGACATTGGCAACCAGGGCGGGCCGGGCAAGCTGAGCACGGTGTTCATGCGCGGCAGCGAATCCGACCACGTGCTGGTCCTGGTCGACGGCGTCCGCGTCGGCTCGGCCACCGCCGGGCTCACCGCGTTCCAGGACCTGCCGATCGACCAGGTCGACCGCATCGAAATCGTGCGCGGCCCGCGTTCGAGCCTGTACGGCTCCGAGGCGATCGGCGGCGTGATCCAGATCTTCACCCGCCGCGACGCGGGTGCCTTCACCCCGCGCCTGCGCGTGGGAATCGGCAGCCACGGCCTGCGCGAAGGCAGCGCCGGCATCGGCGGCAGCGGCGAACGCGGCTGGTTCGGCGCCGACGTCGCCTACCAGCGCACCGACGGCATCAATGCCTGCAACGGCTCGGCGACGCTGTTCCAGGGCTGCTACGCGGACGAACCCGACCGCGACGGCTACCGCAACCGCTCCGTCGGCCTGCGCGGTGGCGTCGACCTGACCGACACGCTCGCACTGGAAGCCAACGCACTGCGCGCCGAAAGCAGCAACGAATACGATGGCACGCTGTTCGGCGGCAACGAAACGGAGAACGTCCAGCAGGTGGTGGGAGGCAAGCTGGCCTTCAACCCGACCAGCACTTTCGGCCTGACCGCCCAAGTCGGCCGCAGCTACGACAAGTCGGACACCTACTTCGCCGACCACAACGCCGGGACGCGCGACTACGTCGGCGCGATCGACACCAGGCGCGATTCGGCATCGGTGCAGGCCGACGTCGGCGTTTCCGATGGCCATTTGATCAGTGTCGGCGTCGACTGGCTGCAGGACACGATCGAAAGCGAGACCGCCTATACCGTCAAGGAGCGCGACAACGTCGGCGGCTTCGTCGAATACCAGGGCTCGTTCGGCGCGCACCGGCTGCAGGCCAGCGTGCGCAACGACGACAACGAACAGTTCGGCAACCACACCACCGGCGGGCTGGGTTGGGGCATGGCGCTCGGCTCCGGCCTTCGCCTCAACGCGAGCTACGCCACCGGCTTCAAGGCGCCGACCTTCAACGAGCTGTACTTCCCGTTCGGCAGCGGCAATCCCGAGCTGGAACCGGAGCGCTCGAAGACGGCCAACCTCGGCGTCCGCCAGGACCGGGACGGCTGGCGCTGGACGCTCGACATGTACGAAACCACCGTCGACGACCTGATCACGCTCGACGCGGACTTCGTGCCGCAGAACATCGAGCACGCGCGCATCCGTGGCGCGGAAGCAACGGTCGCGACCACGCTGCTGGGCTGGGATGCCTCGCTCCAGCTCAGCCACACCGACCCGCGCAACCGCAGCAACGGACCGGTACGCGACAACCTGCTGGCCCGGCGCGCGCGCGACACCGGCCGCGTCGACGTCGACCGCGCGTTCGGCGCGTTCGCGTTCGGCGCCAGCCTCAAGGGCGCCGGCCACCGCTTCGACGATGCCGCCAACACCGTGCGCCTGGGCGGCTACGCAACGTTCGACCTGCGCGCCTCGTATGCCTTCAATCCGGACTGGACGCTGGAGGCGCGCGTGGACAACGTGTTCGACCGCGATTACGAAACCGTGGCCTGGTACAACCAGCCCGGCCGCGAGTACGGCCTGAGCCTGCGCTGGTCGCCGACGCGCTGACGCACGGCACCGCGTCGCCCTGCTTTTCTGCAGGAGCGGCTTCAGCCGCGAGCTCTTCTCCCGGGATATCGCCGCGCCGAGGCCCGGGAGGAACGGCAGGGATTCCACCCGCCGACGCCGCCATGGATCCGGTGCGTTGGCGAAGGGCTCGCGGCTGAAGCCGCTCCTACCGATCCGGGGGCGCCGGGACGGACGGCAGGTCGTCGTCGAACAGGCTGCCCTGGCCGTCGCCCTCGCCGCGCTCGCGGAAGCCCGACAGCCCCACGCCGACCAGCCGGTAGCGCGTTGACGGCGGCAGGTCGACGCGGTCACGCAGCGACAGCGCGATCGTGGTCAGTTCCTCCAGCGACGCGGGCGGGAATTCCGGGGTGTGGCTGCGGGTCAGGATCCGGAACTGTGCGGTCTTGAGCTTGAGTACCACCGTGCGGCCGACGCGCTCGGTCCTGCGCGTCGCCAGCCAGGTCTTTTCGGCGAGGCGGCGGATGTCGGCCTCGAAATCGTACAGCAGCAGGTCGCGTTCGAAGGTGTCCTCGGCCGAGATCGACTGCACCGGCTGGTCCGGCTGCACCGCGCGCTCGTCGATGCCCTGCGCGCGCAGGTGCAGGCGGCGCCCGAAGCTGCCGAAGCGCGACTGCAGTTCCTCGACAGGATGCATGCGCAGATCGCCGACGGTCGCGATGCCCAGCTCCGCCAGCTTCTTCTCCATCACCTTGCCCACGCCGGGAATCTTCGCCACCGGCAGCGGCGTCAGGAACGCCTCGACCTGCGACGGACGCACCACGAACACGCCGTCGGGCTTGTTCCAGTCCGAGGCGATCTTGGCCAGGAACTTGTTCGGTGCCACGCCGGCCGAGGCGGTGAGCGAGGTTTCCGCGCGGATCTGCGCGCGGATCGCCTGCGCGGTGGCGGTTGCGCTGGGCGAGGGAATCTTCGGCGCGGTGACGTCGAGGTAGGCCTCGTCGAGCGACAGCGGTTCGACGAGATCCGTGTGGCGCAGGAAGATCTCGCGCACCTGCCGCGACACCGCCTTGTAGCGCGCGAAGTCCGGCGCCACGAACACCGCGTCCGGGCACAGCCGCTCGGCGCGCACCGCCGGCATCGCCGAGCGCACGCCGAACACCCGCGCCTCGTAGCTGGCCGCGCACACCACCGAACGCGCGCCGCGCCAGGCCACCACCACCGGCCGCCCGCGCAGCGACGGATCGTCGCGCTGCTCGACCGACGCGTAGAACGCGTCCATGTCGACGTGGAGGATCTTGCGCATGCGCCGATTATCCCGCAGTGGCGGCCGATGACCCCTGTGTCTTGTCGCCCACCGGCAGCGTCACCAGCATCAGCGTCGCGTCCTCGGGATCGGGCACCACGGTGAACCCCAGGTGCCGGCACATCGACAGCATGGTGCTGTTCTCGCGCAGCACCTGGCCTTCGACGAGGTTGAGGCCGAGCCAGTGCGCAACCTCGATCATCGCCTCCATCAGCTTCCAGCCGATGCCGGCGCCCTTGAGGTCGGAGCGCACCATGATCCCGTACTCGCCGCGGTCGAAGTTGGCGTCTGCCAGCAGGCGCACGGCGCCGAGCATCTCGCCGCTTTCCGCGTCGATCGCCACCAGCGCCATCGAGCGTGCGTAGTCGAGCTGCACCAGCCGGGCGATGAAGTCGTGGCTGAAGTCGCGCACCGCGCGGAAGAAGCGCAGGCGCAGGTCCTCCGCGCTCACCCGCGCGAAGAAGGCGCGGAACATCGCGTCGTCCTCCGGCCGCACCGGGCGCACGAATGCTTCGCGGCCGTCGGCCAGGGTGATGCTGCGTTCCCACTCCTTCGGATACGGAAGGATCGCGAAGCGCGGATGGCCGCGGCCGCGATGCAGCTGCCGCGACGGCGCCACCGCCACGCGCGCATCCAGCGCGACCACGCCGTCGGCGTCCACCAGCAGCGGATTGATGTCGAGCTCGCGCACGGCGGGAATGTCGGCCGCCAGCTGCGCGAGCTTGACCAGCACCAGCGCCAGCGCGTCTTCGTCGGCTGCGGGCACGTCGCGGTAGGCCTTGAGGATGCGCGACACGCGGGTGCGCGCGACCAGCTCGTGCGCCAGCCGCAGGTCCAGCGGTGGCAGTGCCAGCGCCTTGTCGTCGATCACCTCCACCGCGGTGCCGCCGCGGCCGAACACGATCACCGGGCCGAAGACGGCATCGTCGGCGATGCCGGTGATCACCTCGCGCGCCCTGGGCCACAGCGCCATCGGCTGCACCAGCACGCCTTCGATGCGCGCGTCGGGACGGCGTGCGCGGGCACGGCGCAAGATGTCCTGCGCGGCAGCACGCACGGCGTCAGCGCTGCCCAGGTCCAGCCGCACGCCGTCGACGTCGGATTTGTGCGCGATGTCGGGCGACAGCAGCTTCACTGCGACCGTACCGCCTTCGGCAAGCAGTGGCGTGGCGATGCGCACCGCCTCGTCCGCGTCGGCCGCCGGCAGCGCGGGGACGAAGGCGATGCCGTAGGCCGCGAGCAGACGCGACACCGCATCGGGTTCCAGCCACTCCCGCCCGCCGGCGAGCGCTTCGGCCACCACCGCCTGTGCGGTTTCGCTGTCGACGACAAAATCCTCGGGCAGGCTCGGCGGTGTTTCCATCAGCGCCTGCTGCGCCTCGCGGTGGCGCACCAGATACATGAAGCCGCCCACGGCCTCGGCTTCCGAGGCGTAGGTCGGCACGCCCGCGGCGTTGAGCGCGGCCGTGGCCTGTTCGTCTCCGCCCACCCACACCGCCAGCGTCGGCTTGCGCGCGCCGCCGGGCCGCGATTCCAGCGCGCGCACCACCGCGGCGGCGGTGTCGCGCGGCTGCGACAGCACCGTCGGCACGTGCATCGCCAGCACCGCGTCGCTGTCGCGGTCGGCCAGCAGCGCCTGCAGGCCAGCGAAGTAGCGTTCGCCGTCGGCGTCGCCGAGCATGTCGACCGGGTTCGTCCGCGACCAGCCGCGCGGGAACGCGGCATCGAGCGTTTCGACCGTCTGCGCCGACAGCACCGCCGGCACACCGCCCAGGTCCACCAGCCGGTCCAGCGCCAGCATCCCGGTACCGGCGCCGTTGGTCAGCACCGCCAGCCGCTTGCCGGGCACGTTGCCCAGGTGCGAGAGCGTTTCGGCCGCGGCGAACAGTTCGTCCAGCGCATGCACGCGCAGCAGGCCGGCGCGCCGGAAGGCCGCGTCGTAGGCGGCATCGGGCGTGGCCAGGCGGGCGATGTGGGTTTGCGCATCGACCGGCGCACGGACGTGGCGGCCGGGCTTGACCACCACCACCGGCTTGCCGCGCGCCGCCGCGCGCGCGGCCGAGAGGAACTTGCGCGCATCGCGCACGTGCTCGAGGTACAGCAGGATCGCGCGGGTGTGGCGATCGACGGCGAAATAATCGAGCAGGTCGCCGAAGTCGACGTCGAGCGCGTCGCCCAGCGCCGCCACCGCCGAGAACCCGATTCCGCGCGGGCGCGCCCACTCCAGCATGCCCGCCGCCACCGCGCCGGACTGCGACACCAGCGCCAGGTCGCCCGGCAGCGGCCGGTGCGCGGCAAAGCTGGCGAACAGATGGGCGTGCGGCGCGATCACGCCCAGGCAGTTGGGGCCGACGACGCGCAGCCCGCGCGGCCGCGCGACGGCCTCGAGCGCGGCATTGTGCGAACCCGCGCCCGCGCCCATGCCGCGGGTCAGCACGATCGCCGCCCTGGCGCCGTTGTCGGCCGCGGCTGCGGCGGCCGCCGCCACGTCCCCAGGCGGCACGGCGATCACCACCAGCTCCGGCGCGAATCCCAGTGCATCGAGCCGCGGAGCGGCCGCCATGCCGTCGATCTCGCGGTAATGCGGATTGACCAGACCCACCGGCCCGGTGAAGCCGCCGTCGCGCAGCTGCCGCAGCACCAGCCGCCCGAGCGAGCGCTCGCGCGGGCTCGCCCCCACCACGGCCACCGAGGCCGGCGCGAACACGGACTGGAGCGCGTAGGTGCTCACGGGACTCCTGCTGCGGGACGAGCCGCGACCTTAGCACCCGGAAACGGACGATCCGGTCAGAGACGCCCGCCTCACACCGCCGGCGGAATCGCCTCCTGCACCGCCAGCGTCTGCGGATCGTCGGCGCGGCCGACCACGGCGAAGCCGTAACCGTTGCGGTACCAGTAGCGCAGCGCCAGGCCTTCGTCGCGGCGGCTGCCGCGCGCATCGGCGAAGCGCGTGCTCGGGCGCACGTAGAAGCTCACCCGCCGGCCGTCCGCATCCTGGTACATCAGCATCGCCGCGGCGCCGTCCGGGGTGGCGAGCATGCGCCCGCCGAGCAGCGCGAAGCCGTAGGGCTGCAGGTCGGGCAGCGACATCGGCCGCCCCAGGCGCGCGGACAGCCAGGCCTGCAGTTCCGGCCCGCGGCTGGCATCCATTTCCACCGGCCGCGTGCGGTCGGTGGCGAAGATGCGGTAGGCGGCGATCGCATCGTCCATCGGCGGCGCGGCGGCCGCCACTCGCGCGGTCTTCGCCTGCCAGCCGCCCACGCCACCCACGCCCAGCGCCAGCACCAGCGACGCGCACAGCGCGAGGCGCTGCCGCGTCCGCTTGCGGCGCGTGCGCCGGATCGACGCCGGATCCAGCCGCGGCTGCGGCGACCGCGCCAGGTCGCCGGCCAGCGCCGCGCGCAGGTCGGCGGCATCGCGCTGCCACTGTGCCACGCGCGCGGCCAGCGCCGGCTGCGCGGCCAGGCTGGTCTCCACCTCGCGCCGCCGCGGCTCATCAAGCTGGCCATCGACGTAGGCCTGCAGGGTGTCGTCGTCGGGTATCCGGGTATTCATCCGATCCTCCGCAGCCGGGTATCGCCGGGTTCGTCGCCGGTGAGCTTGCGATACGCGGCGCGGGCGCGCGAGAGCCGCGACATCACCGTGCCGACCGGCACGCCCAGCGCCTGCGCGGCGTCCTGGTAGGCCAGTCCTTCCACCACCACCAGCAGCAGCACCGCGCGATGATCGGTGGCCAGCGCGTCGAACGCCTCCAGCGACGTGCGCGCCACGAAGGTTTCCTCCGCCGAGGGCGCGGCGACCGGCTCGTTGCCGAACAGCGCCAGCACGTTGCGCCAGCGGCCCGCGCGGCGGCGCTGGTCGAGGAATTGCCGGTGCAGGATCGAGAACAGCCATGCCTTCAGGCTGCCGTCGCCGCGACGCGTGGACCAGCGCGAGAGCGCCCGCTCCAGGCTGGCCTGCACCAGGTCGTCGGCCTCGGTGGCGTCGCGCGACAGCCACAGCGCAAAGCGCCGCAGCGACGGCAGCAGCGCGCGCAGTTCGTCGTCGTCGATCGTGTTCACGGTGTCATCGGTCCCATCGCATGGGCGGCGTTTCTCCGCCGGTCGCAGGGTACGACGCATGAGAGCGGCGTTTATTCCCTGCGCGTGAACGGTGCCCAACACGGTGGAATCCGACGGAATAAACCGGCACCCGGCGCGTCCCACAGCCATCGAACGCCACGCAGGAACCACGATGCCGCCTTCCCTCCCCTCCCCGCAGTCGCTGCGACGCCTGTGGCGCCGGCGACGCCCGATGGTCGCCCGCTTCGGCGCGATCGCGCTCACCGTCGGCCTCCTCGCGCTGGCGTTCGCCTGGACCGCCGGCTGGCTGTCGCCCTCGCGCCTGTCGGGCGCCGATGTCGCCGACGTGCTCGAACGCCACAACGGCGACCACCCCGGCTTCCGCCGCGCGCACGAGAAGGGCGTGTGCGTTGTCGGCCATTTCGAGAGCAACGGCCGTGGGCAGGCGCTGTCTAAGGCGGCGGTGTTCGCGCCCGGTCGCACGCCGGTGTTCGGCCGCTTCGCGCTGGCCGTCGGCTCGCCGTACGCGCCCGATGGCGTGCCCGCGCCGCGCAGCCTGGCGCTGGACCTCACCGCCCGCGACGGCAGCACCTGGCGCACGGCGATGAACAGCGTGCCGCTGTTCCCGGTCGGCAACGTGCGCGACTTCGTGGCGCTGCAGCGCGCGACCACGCCCGACCCGGCGACCGGCAAGCCCGATCCGGACAAGGTCGCGGCGTTCATGGCCGCGCACCCGGAAACGCGCGCCTTCAACGCGCTGATGGCCTCGCGGCCGATTCCGTCCAGCTTCGCCAACGGCAGCTACCACTCGATCAACGCGTTCCGCTTCATCGACGCCGAGGGCGCGACGCGCACGTTGCGCTGGTCGCTCGTGCCCGAGGCGCAGTTTTCCGCGATCGATCGCGACCGCTTCGATGCGATGAACGCGCGTGACCACGATTTCCTGTTCAACGAACTGTTCGAGCGCCTGCGCCGCGGACCGCAGCGCTGGCACCTGCTGGTGACACTGGCCGAACCCGGCGACCGCACCGACAACGCCACCGTGCAGTGGCCGGAAGATCGCGAGCAGGTCGATGTCGGCACGCTGGTAATCGAGCAGGCGCTGGCCGAGCCTGCCGGCCCCTGCCGCGACGTCACCTTCGATCCGCTGGTGCTGCCGGCGGGCATCGCCGCATCCGACGATCCCCTGCTCGCGGCGCGCTCGGCCGTCTATGCCGCCTCGCTGCGGCGCCGCTCCGGCGAAGGCCCGCACCCCGGTGCGCCCGGCACCACGCACGCCGCCACCGCATCGGAGGCACGGCCATGAGCACGCAAACGCCCCCGTTCCACGCCCGCGCGCGCCTGCTGCACTGGCTGATGGCGCCGCTGGTGGTGGCGATGCTGTTCATCGGCATCGGCATGCTGTCTACCACGTCGTCCGCGTATGCGCTGCTGCTGGCGATCCACAAGCCGCTGGGCGCCGCGATCCTGGTGCTGGTGTTGCTGCGCATCTACACGCGCCTGCGTCACCGGCCGCCGCCGTTGCCCGCCGACCTTCCCCCGCTGCAGCGGCGCGCGGCCACCCTGTCGCACTGGTTGCTGTACGCGCTGATGCTGCTGATGCCGCTCAGCGGCTGGGCGATGCTGTCGGCGGCGGGCTATCCGGTCACGCTGTCCGCGGGCATCCACCTGCCGCCGATCCTGCCGCGCGACGCGGCGCTGTTCGCCGTGCTGCGCGGCGCCCACCACTGGCTGGCGCTGCTGCTGTTCGCCACGTTCCTGCTGCACCTGGCCGCGGCGCTGTTCCATGGTTTGATCCGGCGCGACGGCGTGCTGGCCAGCATGGGGCCGTGGCCGCTGCGCGGTCGCCGTTGATCCACCCCGCCCTCCACCCGCACACGTCATGCGCGATGGTGCCAAGATCGCGACAGGCCGCGCACGGCGCGTGGCCACCGGCAAACGAGGATGCGTTCCATGGCCAACATCGTCGGACTGTGCGGAAGCCTGCGCCGCGGTTCGTTCAATGCCGCGCTGCTGCGTGCGGCGGCGGGGCTGGTGCCTGACGGCAGCCATATCGACGCACGCACGCTGCACGGCGTGCCGCTCTACGACGGCGACGTGGAAGCGGCCGAGGGCATCCCGCCCGCGGTGGCCGCGCTGAAGGACGCCGTCGCCGCGGCCGACGGCCTGCTGCTGGCCACGCCCGAGTACAACAACGGCATCCCGGGCGTGTTCAAGAACGCGATCGACTGGATGTCGCGCCCGGCCGCGGACATCGCGCGGGTGTTCGGCGGCAAGCCGGTCGCGGTGCTCGGCGCCTCGCCCGGCGGCTTCGGCACCCAGCTCGCCCAGAACGGCTGGCTGCCGGTGCTGCGCACCCTCGGCACGGCCCCGTGGTTCGAGGGGCGACTGATGGTGGCGCGGGCCGGGGACGTGTTCGACGCCGACGGCCGCATCGTCGATGCCGGCATCGAACGGCGCCTGCGCGGGTTCGTGGCCGGCTTCTGCGCCCACGTGGAGGGAATTACGAGAAAGACCTCATCAAACGGTTGATTCCTGCCATTTGAGAGTAAATATTACTGAAACGGCAGATATCCACCGGTTATGAACAACGGATATTCATGATTTCAACTGGTACTATCCGACCGGAATCTTCATTTTTTCTCGCTACAGGCTGAGAAGTACCGAATGAATACCGTTATCCCCGACATCGACGAACTGCAGGCCCGGCTCGGCGACCAGCTGCGCCGCCTGCGCCTGGCCCGCGACCTCGACCAGCTGACCCTGGCCGACAAGGCCGGCGTGTCCGAAAAGGCGCTGCGCAACCTCGAGGCCGGGCGCGGCTCCAGCCTGTCGACCCTGCTGCAGGTGCTGCGCGCGCTCGACCGCCTCGACTGGCTGGACACCCTGTCGCCGGTCGCCTCGGTCAGCCCGATGGCGCTGCTGCGCCAGCGCCCCGAGCGCGAACGCCGCCGCGTCGGCCGCCCGCGCCGCAAGGCCGCGACGGCGAAGTAGCCGCGAGCGCCCCGTGGACACCCCGGTCATCGAGGTCCGCCTCTGGGACCAGCGCGTCGGCGCCGTCGCGCCCGACCCGCAGGCCGGCTGTTACGCCTTCGAATACGACCCGGCCTGGCGCCGGCAGGGCATCGAACTCGCCCCGCTGACCATGCCCACCGACGCGGCGGAATCCGTCTTCCTGTTCCCCGACCTGCCGCGCAACAGCTTCCACGGCCTGCCCGGCCTGCTTGCCGACGCCCTGCCCGACGCCTTCGGCAACGCCCTGATCGACGCCTGGATGGCGCGCCACGGCGTCGCCGCCAGCGCTGTCACCGCACTCGACCGCCTGGCCTACATGGGCAAGCGCGGCATGGGCGCGCTGGAGTTCCGCCCCGCGCGCGGTTCGCACAGCGAGAGCGCCGAGCCGCTGCGGATGAAGTCGCTGGTCGAGGCCGCGCGTCAGGTGCTGCACGGCGACCTGTCCGACGACGCGCACGCGCAGGCCGCGCTGGCCAACATCATCCGCGTCGGCACCTCGGCCGGCGGCGCGCGCGCCAAGGCGGTGGTCGCCTGGAATCCCGAAACCGGAGAGCTGCGCAGCGGGCAGTTCGACGCCGCGCAAGGCTTCGAACACTGGCTGCTCAAGTTCGACGGCGTCGGCAAGGACATGGAACTGGGCACGGGCGCGGACTACAGCCGCATCGAGTACGCCTACCACCTGATGGCGCGCGCCGCCGGCATCGTGATGGAGCCCTGCCGCCTGCTGGAAGAAAACGACCGCGCCCACTTCATGACCCGCCGCTTCGACCGCGACGGCAACCGCAAGCACCACGTGCAGTCGCTGTGCGCCATGCAGCACCTGGACTACAACCAGCGCGGCACCCACGCCTACGAGCAGCTGTTCCTCGTTGCAGGGCAACTCGAACTCGGCGACGACGCGCACACCGAAATCTTGCGCCGCATGGCCTTCAACGTCATGGCCCGCAACTGCGACGACCACACCAAGAACCACGCCTTCCTGCTGCGCGAAGGCGGCCGCTGGGAACTCGCCCCCGCCTACGACGTCACCCACGCCTACAACCCGAACGGCGAATGGACCTACCAGCACCTGATGGGCGTCAACGGCAAGTTCGACGGCATCACGCGCGACGACCTGATGGCCGTAGCCAAGCGCTTCGGCGTGGTCGGCGCGCGTGATGCGCTGTCGCAGGTGCGCGATGCGGTGGCGCAGTGGAGCGACTTCGCGGACGAAGCGGGCCTGCCTGCGTCCACGTCGCGCACGATCGCCGCGGACCACGCGCCCGCCTGAGGAAACGCGGCCTGCCGACCACCTGCTGCGTGTTCGCATCGCCACGCTGGTCTCCCCCACGATCCCGGCCAGCGGCGCCGTAGGCTGGGTTGGCTTCATCAACCCAGCGTTCGCGCGAGGTTGATGCTGGGTTGATGGAGCCAACCCAGCCTACGGCCAAGGCTTGCCAAGAATCTCGACCAGCCGCGATTCGCACGGTGAGAGATCGTGGCCCCGACGCTGCGAGACCACGAACGTCAGCGGGCGGATGTGCCAGGCGCGACGTTCGAGTTCGACGAGCTGCCCGCCCGCCAGGTCATCGGCGACGAGGTGTCGCGGCAGGTGCCCCCAGCCAAGACCGGCCTTGAGCAGGTCGCGCTTGGCGCCGAGGTCATTGACCAGCCACTGGCGCTTTCCGGCGACGCCCCGCTGGGTCTTCTCCGCTTCGGGCTGGTTGTCCGTGACGACGACCTGGACGTGCAGGCCGAGTTCGTCCATCGGGATCGGGCCGGTTACCGAAGCGAGTGGATGGGATGGCGCGCATGTGGTCACCATCTCCGCCTCGCACAGCCAGCTGCGTTCGATGGCATCCGGGTTCACCTCCGGCACGTTCTCGATCGTGATCGCCAGGGCACACGTCTTTTCGAGCACGAGGTTCTCGCCGCCCTGCATGGTCGTGATTCGCAGGTTGATCGCCGCGGTCGGGAACTCCGCCTGCAGCGTCCGCAGGCAGTCGGTCAGGCGGGCGCGCGGGAAGTAGGCATCGACCGCGACCGAAACCTGCGGCACCCCGGCTTTGGCGATCGCGCCGGCGCGGTTCTTCATTTCTTCGACGCGTGAGATCACCGCCCGTGCGTCCGGCAACAGGCTGCGCCCCGCCGCGCTGAGCTGCGCCTTGCGCGTGTTGCGCTCGAACAGTTCGACATCGAACGCGCTTTCCAGCGCCTTGACCGCATGGCTGATGGCCGACTGCGCGCGCCCGAGCTTCCGCGCCGCACCCGAGAAGCTTCCCTGATCGCATACCGCAACGAACGCACGCAGCTGGTTGATGGTGACGTTGTCGAGCACCGGTATCCAGAAAATAGATCGTATTTAGCGATGTTTCGTCAATTGTGTTGATGCGTCAAGCGACCCAGATCGGTTGGGCAGCCGGCTCGAACGGGCCGGCCCACTTACTCCCCTACCGAAAAGGATCATCGTCATGAGCTACGCAATCATCGGTTTCGGCTCCATAGGCCAGGCCCTCGCCGGCGCTTTCGCCCGCAACAACATCGAAGTCACCGTCGCCAGCCGACGCCCGCCCGAAGCACTGTTGCCGCAGGCGCAGGCGATCGGGCCCAAGGTCATCCCCCGGACGCTGCAGGAAGCAGCCAAGGCGGACGTGATCATCCTGGCGGTCCTGTTCGAGGGACACCGGGACGTCGCCAAGGCTCTCCCGGACTGGCAGGGCAAGACGATCATCGACGCGATGAACACGAACGACCCCGTCGAAGATCTCGACGGCCTCCCGTCCACGTCTTTCGCCGCCAGGGCTTTCCCCGGCGCCAGGTTCGTGAAGGGCTTCAACCACCTGCTTGCACGCACCCTGGCCACCGACCCGAACGTGGAGGGCGGCCACCGCGTCGTGTTCCTGTCGAGCGACGACGAAGCTGCCGCAGCGCAGGTCGCGGACCTTGCCAAGCGACTCGGCTTCGCGCCCGTGTATCTCGGGAAGCTCGACGAAGGCGGCACGCTGGTGCAGGCCCGGGGCAAGACCTGGGGCCCGCTGATCTTCCAGGACCTGTTCAAGAAGGAGCCGTGAGCGATGCATGGCCATCACGGCGAGCGTGATCGGCCCACGGCGTGAATCACTGCTCCACAAGTACTGACTCCCCCCAACGAAGGATCCATGAAATGACCACGAACAAACTCAATGGGAAAACCGCCGTGATTACCGGCGGCGCCACCGGCATCGGCATCGCGGCGGCAAAACGCTTCATCGAGGACGGCGCATTCGTCTTCATCTTCGGCCGCCGGCAGGAAGCGCTCGACGCGGCCCTGGCCGAACTCGGACCCAATGCCCGTGCGGTACGGGGTTCGATTTCCGACCCGGCCGACCTCGACCGGCTTTACGCGCAGGTGGAGGCAGAGCGCGGAACCCTCGACATCGTCTTCGCCAATGCCGGCACGGGAGGCGTGCTTCCGCTGGGCGAGATCACCGTCGAGCAGATCGACGACACCTTCGACACCAATGTGAAGGGCACGATCCTCACGGTCCAGAAGGCACTGCCGCTGATGGGCCAGGGCGGCTCGATCATCCTGACCGGATCGAGCTCCGGCACCACGGGCGCCCCGGCATTCAGCGTCTACAGCGCGAGCAAGGCAGCGGTACGCAACCTCGCGCGGAGCTGGGCGGAGGACCTGAAGGGCACCGGCATCCGGGTCAACGTGCTGTCGCCCGGGCCGACGGCGACCGAACTGGCGAAGGCCGCGGTGGGCGAGGAAGGCCTGAAGATGTTCGCCTCGATGAATCCACTCCAGCGCATGGCCGAACCGACGGAAGTCGCGGCGGGGGCGGCATTCCTCGCGTCGAATGACAGCAGCTTCATGACCGCCAGCGAGCTCGCGGTCGACGGCGGCCTGGCGCAGATCTGACCCGCGAGGTGCTACGGCACTCCATTCCGCAAGGCCGCCGGCAGGTGGCTAGGCGGCTGGAGTGTCGTCGCCGAACGTGCGCTTGTAGTTGTCTTCGACGTTCAGATGTTCGACCAGGAAGTCGACGAACGAGCGCACCTTGGGCAACTGCACCTGTCCGCGCGGGAACAGCGCATGGACGGCGACGTCCGGGCCACGCCAGCCCGACAGCGTCCGCTGCACCAGGCCCTTCTCGACGTAGGCCCGCACCATCACGTCGCTGGTGAGCATGATTCCCTCGCCGCCCAGCAACATGGCGCGCAGCGGGCCGGGGTCGTTCGCGACCATCACGGGTTCGACCGGGAAGTCGCGTGGCTTGCCCTTGCCGTCGCCAAGTTTCCAGGCAAAGGAACTGCTGTTGCGGTGGTTGGTCTGTGTCAGCGTGCGATGGTTGATCAGCTCGTCGGGATGAAGCGGCTCGCCGAAGCGCTCGATGTAGCCCGGCGAGGTGTAGGCCGCGGTGCTGAACACCGCGAGCCTGCGCGCTGCCAGGTTTGAATCGGGCAGCGTACCCACGCGCAGCGCCACGTCGATCTCGCCGGCGATGATGTCGAGATTGTCGTTGCTCAGCAGCAGTTCCACGCGCACGTCTGGATGGCGCGCGTGGAATTCGCTTAGCAGGGGCGCGACCCAGATGTTGCCCAACGGGTGCGTCGTGGTCACGCGCAGCCAGCCCCGTGGTCCGCTCCGCAGCTGGTACACCGCGCTTTCCGCCTCGTCGAGGTCGCGCGCGATGCGCTGGCAATGCGTGAAATAGATGTTTCCGGCCTCGGTCAATCCGAGCTTGCGGGTTGTTCGATGCAACAGCTGTGCGCCCAGTCGCTCTTCCAGCTCATGCACCTTGCGACTGACCGTGGTCTTGGGCAGGTGCAGCGTCCGGGAAGCGGCAGTGAAGCTGCCAAGTTCGACCACCTTAACGAACACCAGGGTGTCATTGAGATCACGGCTCATGGGGCCTCCCGGCGATTTTGCCGTTGGCGGGATGATCTTATCCCCAATTGCCGGCTAATCAATTGCCGGCGGTGGGATTAGGTTCGGTGCGGCGACAGATGCCACGTACTCACCAGACCCACGGGAACACACCATGAAAATCGATCTCACCGGCCGCAAGGCCATTGTCACCGGATCCACCGCCGGCATCGGTCGCGCGATTGCCGAAGGGCTGGCGGGCGCGGGCGCGTCGGTGGTGATCAACGGACGCACCGAGGAAAGAGTCGCCGCGACACTGCGGGAGATGCGCGCGCTGCTGCCGGACGCCGACTTGTCCGGCGTGGCCGCCGACGTCGCGACGCCGGAGGGTTCCGCCGGATTGTTCGAGCGGGCCCCGGATGCCGACATCCTGGTCAACAACGCGGGTACGGCGCGGCCAAACGACTTTTTTTTGCAGGATGACGACGAATGGCTGGACCTGTTCCAGCTCAACGTGATGAGCGGTGTGCGCGCCGCGCGCCATTACTTGCCCGGAATGAAGGCGCGCGGCTGGGGTCGCGTGGTGTTCATCAGCAGCGAGTCCGCACTCAACATTCCCAGGGAGATGATCGACTACGGCGTCACCAAGACCGCGGTGCTCGGCGTTTCGCGAGGGCTGACCGAACTCGTCGCCGGCACGGGTGTCACCGTCAACGCGGTCGTTCCCGGCCCGACCAACTCGGAAATCCTTTCCAACTGGATGAAGGCCACCGCCGAGAAGCAGGGCATCACGCCGGCGCAAGCCGAGCAGAACTTCCTGAGGGAGCAACGTCCGACGACGCTGATCAACCGCTTCGCCACGACCGAAGAGGTCGCCAACATGGTTGTCTACGCATGCTCGAAACAGGCCTCTGCCACCACTGGTGCCGTGTTGCGGGTCGACGGTGGCGTGCTCCGCTCGATAGCGTGAAGAGGCGGCTGCGGCTCATGGGGCCTCCCGGCGATTTTCCCGTTGGCGGGATAGTCATAACCCCGATTGCCGACTAATCAGATGCAGGCCGCGGGACTAGATTGGGTACATCACCTGCAAGGAGCGTCGACGTGCTCGCTCTGGTCACTGGTGGCACGGGCCACATTGGTTCTTGCGTCATCCCCGAACTCGTTGCCGTCGGCTACGAGGTCACCGGCCTGGCCAGATCCGACGCATCCGCGGCCGCGCGCACAGA